>NZ_DIAC01000032.1:12723-13118 GCF_002414625.1 Methylophaga sp. UBA5088
TGCTGTATTCCTTCCTGTGAAATCAGTCGGTGTGATGGGTGATGGTCGCCGTTACGACTATGTCGTATCACTACGCGCTGTAGAAACGATTGATTTCATGACAGCCCGCTGGGCCAATCTGCCTTATGATTTTCTGGATCTTGTTTCACGTCGTATCATTAATGAAACAGCCGGTATTTCTCGGGTTGTTTACGATATCTCAGGCAAACCCCCCGCCACGATTGAATGGGAATAAAACAAAAACATTGTCTAATCAGTGGTCGAGTTCAAGGCGTCAGTTACCGCTACTCGGCCCAGCAACAAGCTCATCAACTCGGCGTAACAGGATGGATCAGAAATCTGACTGATGGTCGAGTTGAACTACTCATTCAAGGTGAAACCGAGCAACTGGAAAG
>NZ_DIAC01000032.1:13251-20153 GCF_002414625.1 Methylophaga sp. UBA5088
GCAACTGGAAAGCATGCTCAAGTGGGCTGGTCAAGGCCCACGGTTTGCTGAAGTCACTTCACTTGACATCAGTGAGCAATCACCAGACCAAACATTCACTGATTTTGAGATTCGTTAATTAATGCTTCACTTGTCTACTATCTAGTGGAGAGCATTGCTAAACATAAAACAAACGCTATGATGTATTCCCAGTCTGCATACGATAAATAAGAAGGACACCACATGGCCCAGCGCTTCAACTCCCAGAGTTTTTTTGTACGTTTTTTGTTTGCTTTACTTCTGGTCTTTGTCAGTTACAACCCGAGTGGTTATAGCTATTATCACTGGGCTCAGGATGCGTTTTTTGGCCAGGGAACGTTTAAAACACCACCATTTGCGATGACAACGGTGTTATTAATGATCGGCTGGACGATTTATCTGAGAGCGACGTTTCGTTCGCTAGGTGGATTTGGCTTATTACTCGCACTGGCGTTCTTTGCAATTATTATCTGGTGGCTGGTTGATCTTGGCTTACTGGGCATTGATGACTTCTCTATTCTCAGCTACATCGCCCTATTCCTTATCTCAGCGGTGTTAGCCGTCGGTATGTCATGGTCGCACATCCGTCGCCGTATCTCTGGGCAAATTGATACAGACGATGTGGATGAAGATTAGGATATAGCTGAACATTAAGGGTATTTTGCATTGTGCCAAAGCAACAAAATGATTTTACTGAAAGCGCGGCTGAACTAGCGTGGAATACCCTAACTGCAGAAGATGATGGCAGAGCGTGTAAAGACATACCGGAACAAGCCTGTGACGAACAACCACGAAACTTTTCAACCCATGTTCTCTCTTTATCACTAACAAAGTCGGCTGATGCCTTTGTAAATCGTAAACTCATCTTAAGCTGGATTCTTACTACACTAGGGACACCGGCTTATTTCATCGGTTTACTCGTGCCCATTCGAGAAGCCGGATCGCTTCTACCACAATTATTTATTGCTGATACCGTACGTTCTCTGGCTCTACGTAAATATGTTTGGGTATTGGGGAGTTTGATTCAAGGTCTGAGCGCGGCAGGCATGGGCATAGCAGTGATGACGCTAGACGGTACGATGCTAGGTTTTGTTATAGTTTCACTATTAGGCGTGCTGGCACTTTCAAGAAGCTTGTGTTCTGTATCCTATAAAGATGTTCTGGGCAAAACAGTCAGTAAGGCCAAGCGAGGCACAGCGACTGGCGCAGCATCCTCTTTATCAGCCGGATTAGTGATTGCCTATGCGCTGCTTATTTCTCTTGAAGTCGTTGATAAATTAACGCTGGTAACCATAGGGCTGTTCTTTGCTGCAGGCTTCTGGATTCTCGCCTGTGCATTATTTTCAACATTAGAAGAACGAAAAGGCGCGACAGAAGGGGGTAAGAATCTTTTTATCGTTGCCAGAAAGAACCTTTCATATTTATACACTGATCGTGAGTTGGGACTATTTATCCTGACTCGTGCATTACTGATAGCCACGGCACTTGCACCACCGTTCATGCTGGCATTGAATGCAGAGCAAATGGATAACTCTATCGGTGGTTTAGGCAGCTTATTGTTTGCCTCATCATTAGCCTGTTTGATCAGCGGTTATGTCTGGGGTCGTCTCGCCGATATTTCCAGCCGGAAAGTCTTGTTCTTTTCAGGCTTTAGTGCGGGTACTGCTCTTGTTTTCACGGTGATTGCGGCCAACTATCATCTACTAGAGACAAACTGGATATTGCCCTTTTTATTATTCGCGCTGATGATCGCTTATGAAGGTGTTCGAATGGGACGCTCAATTCACTTAGTCGATATCGCGGATCAGGATAAACGGGCTATATACACGGCTCTCTCAAATACCATCATTGGACTGTTTTTATTGCTAGGGGGATTATTTAGCTTCATTTCGCATTGGTATGGTGAACAAACCGTTCTATTGATTTTTGCTTTGATGAGTTTTCTAGCCATGTTACCGGCCTATCTGATGAAAGAAGCACAATAAAAAGCTTCTTTCATATCAATATACAGGGATGATTCCTTAGCCAAGTTTTCACTCATTGCTTATGCTTAGTTTTCTAGTCTTGGTGATACCGCCAAACCATAAAAAATAAAAGCGAAACCTTATGAGTGAGAGAGATAATGCCTTTTTTAACCGTGCGGATGCATTTATCGCACTGGCTAATGAACAGATGGAAAAAGGAGTAGCAGCCGGCGAAGTTAGTGTTTCATTTATGTATTCTCTGGCCCGATACACCGCCTGGTTCAGCGCATCAGGCTGGACTAAAAGTCAGGATATGGCTGATGCAAGAGATGAAACCATCGAATTTTTTGTAAAAGAATATCGACAAATGTTAGAAATGAATATGGATGATTATATTCAGAATTTTGACCAATATATTCAAGTATCAACAGAACTAAAACAAAAAGATTTGTTGAGTTAGAACGCCTTTTTCTCAACTTTATGCTTTGATTATTAAAAATAATCAGTCAATTCAATTAAATTGATATAGCATCTAATCATCAATGATTGATTGGATTGACTGATATGTTTGTTCGTTTTTCAAAAACACTCAACTGCATCATTTTTACTGGTGTATTTTTTTCCCTGACTGGCTGCGCAACCCGATACTTAATAGAATCCGATCGATATCATCAGTCACCTGAAACAGCTTCACATCAATATATCGATGCCGTGAGCCATTGATCCGCCATCAAGTCCCTTTTCACAAGCCTTTGATGAGCAGTAATGATAGTATGCGCATATGTTTACTATGGAGAAACCTATGTTTATTCATGTATTAAAGTTGCTAAGCTTGTGCGCACTCCTATTACTGAGTGCCTGCCATCACTACCACCCACATAAAACAATGCCACCAGGCCATGATCCCAATGGGCCGGGCAATAGTGAAAATGCGCCAGGCCATAACAAATAAACAGGAATAAATAATGCTGCTTAAATTACTCGGTATTTTATTTATTGCTGCAGGTACAGCGGGCTTAGTGATCGATGACATTCCATTTACCAAGAAAACCCATGAAGCGGATCTCGGTATCATTGAGCTGCAAGTTGATGAAAAAGAAATTTACCATGTACCTGAATGGCTCGGTGCCATCAGTATTGGTTTGGGCACACTGTTACTCTTAGTTCCAAATGGCCGTCGTCGCCGTTAAACCACTATCATCACGCATCATAACGACTTTATGATGCGTGAATCTTACCTTCTTTCTATCTCAAAATGTCTTGAGAACTTGTCTCGTAGTCCTGCTTATTGCCATTTTTTGGACACAAAAACAAAACATTTTTTTTCATGGCTGTTAATATGACCATCCACACAAATTTGGATCTCTGCTTCTTAAACAACTTACAAAAGCATGTTTAAAAAACAGTCATTCTTGTGTGGTGTGTTTTTTTAATGGAGAAAAAACGATGCAACACCGAATAAAGAATTCTGTAAGTCGATCACTGCTGTTTGCACAAGATGTTGGTTTGATTCTTGTTGCGATTGCCACCATGGTAGCCATTGGTATCGAAGTCAACATCATGATTACCAACAGCTATGTATCACTCACTGATCTGCTACTTATGTTCATATACCTAGAGGTTCTGACGATGGTAGCGGTTTATTACGAGTCGGGTGAACTTCCTATCAAGATACCGTTGTATATAGCGATTGTTGCTTTAGCCCGTTATCTGATTCTTGATATGAAAAATATTGATACATGGCGGATTCTGGGAATCGCTTCTTCTATTCTATTAATAGGAGCATCGATCATCATCATTCATTACTGTAAACAATTAATGCAGGATAAAGTTGAAAGCTGATCATAAATAACGCGATGAACAGCTTGTTTGGCGGAACTGGCAACAGTTCCGCTTTTTTTTGACTACCCTGCTCTACCCATTCATGTTTTACATATAAGCCGACCTATTTTCAGCTTTGATTAAGATTGCATGACTAAGCTCAACTTAATGTCATCAATAAATGAGGTAATCATGCAACAGCTGAAACGCATTTCCGGTCACTGGTTAACGTTAACATTAGCCTGTTTCAGTCTCATATTATTGCTGAGTTACACAAACACCGAAGCCCAAATCAAAGAGACTAATCCTTGGGATCTCAACGCCCATTATTCAGTTGGTAAACCGATCACTATTGATGGCATTGAAGATAATCTGTCTGGTTTAAGCTACCAACCAGAAACAGATCATTTATTTGCTGTTCTCAATAACCCTGAACAACTCATCGAACTCACAAAACAAGGCGATATTGTCCGTCGAATTGATCTGGATGGGTTTATCGATACAGAGAGTGTCGCCTACCTTGGTCAGAACCAGTTTGTAGTCACCGAGGAGAGAAGACAAAAGCTGGTTTTCTTCACTATTGATGAAAAAACAGAAAGAGTAAATTACTCAGACAGTAAACACTTACATATGAATTGGGCAAGATTAGATAACCATGCTATGGAGGGATTAGCCTGGTCCCCCCATTATGGATTTTTTATCTTACAGGAAGAGCCCCCTATGATTCTGAATCATATGACAGATGAATCAGACAGAGACATTACCCAAGTGGATGTAGAGAAGTTAAATCAAACTTTACCTGAGCTGGTAAAGGACTTCGCTGGTATCAGTTTATTTTATATCGAACAATCACCATACCTGTTAGTACTCAGTGAAGCTTCGCATGAGTTGAATCTAATTAACTTAAGTGGCAATACACTCTCAAAACATAGTCTAAAAAAAGGGATCTTTAATCTATGGCCCATTATGAAACAACCTGAAGGAGTGACCGTTGATAATGATGGCAATATATTTATTGTGGGTGAGCCTAATCAATTATTGACCTTAACAAGACATAGCAAACTCAATCAGGGCCTATAAAAAAAGCGGTCATTTGACCGCTTTTTTTATTTATGGCTGTCGTTGCTTATACATCATAGTTAGATGCTGAAACATCGCCACCATGTCCTGTCCAGTTAGTATGGAAAAATTCGCCACGCGGCTTATCCACTCGTTCATATGTATGAGCACCGAAATAATCTCGCTGTGCCTGTAGTAAATTGGCAGGTAAGCGTTCACTACGATACCCATCATAAAATGACAGGGCGCTGCTAAATGTAGGGACAGGAACACCTATGCTGACCGCTGTAGCCACAGCTTTACGCCATCCAGGCAGAGCATGGGTGATAGCGTCAATAAAGAAATCATCCAGTAATAAATTCTGTAGATCAGGATTGATATCAAACGCATCACGAATTTTGCCAAGAAACTGGCTACGAATAATACAACCACCTCGCCACATTAGCGCTATGCCGCCATAATTGAGCTGCCAACCATACGTTTTAGCCGCTTCACGCATCAGCATATACCCTTGAGCATAAGAGATTATTTTTGATGCATATAAAGCATCACGGATAGCGTTAACCATCTCCGCCTTGTCACCGTCGAAACGTGCTGTGATGGCAGGTAAAACTTTTGACGCCGTCACACGCTCGTCTTTTAGAGAGGACAAACAACGCGCAAACACAGCTTCACCGATTAATGTCAGAGGAATCCCCAGATCCAGTGCATTCATCCCTGTCCATTTTCCCGTGCCTTTTTGTCCGGCCGTGTCGAGAATATGATCGAGAAGTAACTCACCATTCTCATCACGCTTAGCCAAAATATCACGTGTAATCTCGATCAAATAAGAGTCCAGAACGCCCTCATTCCATTCGGCAAAGACGCGATGAATTTCCTCTCCACTCATACCGAGACCTTCACGCATCATCTGGTAAGCTTCACAGATGAGTTGCATATCGCCGTACTCAATTCCGTTATGTACCATTTTCACATAGTGACCAGCCCCATCATTTCCTACCCAATCACAGCAGGGTTCACCATCCACCTGTGCTGATATTTTCTGGAAAATAGGCTTAACGGCGGGCCATGCCGCATTATTTCCTCCCGGCATCAAAGAAGGTCCATGCCTTGCTCCTTCCTCTCCTCCTGATACCCCACTGCCTATAAATAGAATCCCTTTCTGACGTAACTCCTGCGTTCTTCTATCACTGTCATTAAAGAGCGAGTTACCACCATCAATGATGATGTCTCCCTTTTCAAGGTATGGCACCAATTGTTCAATAAAAGCATCAATAACGGGGCCAGCTTTCACCATAAGCATCACCCGACGCGGTGGCTTCAAGCTACTGACAAAGCTTTTCAAATCATGACAGCCAAGAACATTAGTACCTTTGGCTGGCCCGTTGAGAAACTCGTCCACTTTGCTGGTGGTACGATTGAATACGGCGACTTTGAATCCTTTATCATTCATGTTCAGGACAAGGTTCTGACCCATTACGGCCAGTCCAACGACACCGATATCTGCTATTGCGGGATTATCTACTTCACTCATAATTCTTTGCACACCTTTATATATTCACCAACTGCTTCACGGGTTGAACCGACAACTAAACGTCGTTGTCCTGATGCCGAATCACACTCTACAGCTCCTGCAACCTCAATCGTTTCACCTTTTTGTGCTTGACCAACATACGTGTGAGTAAACGAAATAACCTCTGGTGTCATTTCATTATCTATAAGGTAACGGGCTGGAAAATCAAATGCTTGCTTATCATCAATCACCACCGCTTTGAGGGTAGAAATACCCTGTTTCATATAGTGATGGTGATCGACCACTACTTCTTCAGGCAAACTGACCATACCAATATCAAACTTGGTTCCATCAATGGCTGCCTTGTTATATTTACGTGCCTCATGCCAAGCAAACTCATCGAAATTAAGCGATCCCCCCCGGCGCTGAAAATTATCTTTCATCAATGAAATATCTAGTGAGGACAATTGCTGCTCTGCAATGGCTTGCTTTACTGCGAGACGAGTTTTATAAAAAGCGTCACGTCC
>NZ_DIAC01000032.1:20294-22309 GCF_002414625.1 Methylophaga sp. UBA5088
AGACGACCAAATCAATATCTGAGCCTTTCTTTTGCTGGCCAATCAACATAGATCCAGTCAGTCCTAAGGCGCTAGTATCAACTCCATACCCCGACAATATCTCGATCAGGCGGTGACATTTTTCTTCTATTTCATCGTGAGCTGGACGTTCAAGAAGCGTTTTTAAACAGCGTTCTGGTTGATGATGAACCGTGACATCAGCGGGTTTGACGGCATGAAACTCTGCATCAAACTGCTTGGATTTGAATAAGTACTGTGGGTAATGACGATCCAAAAGACGGTTAGCTTGTTCAGTATCAATCTTTTGCCATTGACCTCCATTCTGAACATACCGCAGAAAGCAGCCAATCTTTTGTTGATGAGGGTGATAGCTGACCACAGCAAAAATAAGACCTTCAGCAGTCTCAATAAAGTCTTTTGGCAAATAGGGAAAATCTGCCTGTCTCATCGTATGTTGGGCTCCTTTGTTAAAGGCATCATGACAAGAAACTACCCCTGTCGTCTACCCCACATCCATAAACCTGTCAGAGATAAGAAAACAATCATGAGTCCCAGTAAATCTATTAACCAAATACCCAGATCGCCAAGGATACGACCGTTATGTATATCAATTAGAAGTTGCTGAACACTGATGCCTTTACCATAGAAAAATTGTTTGAGTGCATCATGCACGGATTGTGGTAAAGGATGCGGCATACTCCATGAGACGCCTTGTAATGAAATCGGTTCCCACTTATCCAGCATAAAGTTACTACGCCACATTGCTTGGCGTGTTTGTAAAACAGGCTCACCATGATAAAGACCGATATTTTGAATGGGGGCAGGAATGCCTGCTTCAGCGCCCATTTTTTCGATGAACTCCCCTTCACGAGTCAGAAGAATCAATGCGTCATCAGTGGTCAAAACAATGATATCTTCCATGCTGATGCCACCTAATAGAGGACGTTGTAAATGCGTTAATGGTTTGGCATCAATAAAAAGTTGATGACCAAACTGAGAAAACATCTTGTTATCAATGAGAAATGAGACATCAGGTTGTATTTTCCCCATACCGTAATGAGACATTAGCCAGTCTTCATTAATGTATATTTCGTCGAGCTTGAGTTGTGCAGCATGATTGATAAGTGAGCCACTCATTACTTTCAGCAAAATTATGATAGCCAAAATAGTCATTACGATGACACTGACAATATTTCTTTTACCGTGCATGAGAGAAGTCTTTAATTGAGAATATTTTTTAGTTTGCCAGCATTGAACTTAAATTTGTAGTTTCGCTGATAGCAGATATGAAAAAGGCAGTCGAAACTGCCTTTTTATTTGGTTTAAGTGAAAGACTAGAAGTCTACTATTAATCCTGCCCAAACCGTTCTTTCGATATTCGGACGAGCACCAAACGGGCTACGTGAAATGATTTCCTGTCTATCAAACAAGTTTTCCACTTTTACAAACACTTCAGGTCCCCTGGAAAACTGATAACGGCTAATCAGATCCACTGTAGTCAATGCATCATTTTTATCTAGTCGGCTGTCAGATTTATTACAACCAATCGATACACAGGTCTCATCGATATACTTCAGGACGGCATAGTTATTCCAGCCATTATTGTGCTCTAAACCGACCCGAATACTGAAAATATTCTCAGGAATATTTTGTAATTGCTGACCACTGGCAAATTCATCACCGGAGGTGGTTTCGGCGTCGGTATAGGTATAAGCCAGATCAACAGGAATCAAGAAGTCACCCGCAGTGAATAAAGTCCCGGCTTGAAATTCAAGACCTTTAACTTTGGCACCACCAACGCTGTATGAACCCGACTCAGCACCATTGCTACATTGCACGGCGACTGAACATTGCTCCACCAGGTTGCTGAAATCTGAATAGAAAGCAATGGCTTCACCATAGAATACGCCATGGTTGAAGCGCAGACCAAATTCATAGTTGTCACTTTTACCCGGCTCAGTACCATCTTTTTCACCGGCACTAAGTGGAATCATCCCTTCGTGAAAACCTGCGAG
>NZ_DIAC01000032.1:22470-23807 GCF_002414625.1 Methylophaga sp. UBA5088
GATACCAGCCAGATATTCACGGTAATCATTATCCACTCTATCGGTCACTAATGAACGAGCCGCACCACCAGCATACCGACGAGCTTTGGTCTCAACATCTTCCATTCGCAATGACAAGTTCAATAACAGACGGTCTGTGACTTGATAGTCATCTGTAATCCAGAGACTGAGTGCTTGAGCTTCTTCAAGACGGTTGTCACTGGAGCCAACTGCATTTGTGCCCTGATAGACAAGCTGACCATTAACCTGGTCATACACTTCTACTGGTTGGAAACGATCCGTCTCATCATAATGCTGGCGGGCACCAAAGTTGACATCATGCTCACCTACCAGCCAGTTGAAGTTAGCCTGCACACCGTATGAATCATAGGTGCGATCATTATTCTTGTAACGTAAGCCAGTGACATCACGAGTCCCATCCAGAATTGCTTGTGCGTTAGTGTTGCCATTATTAGCATCTTCAAGAATATTGTCACCGGTTTCCGGGTTACGACCATCAAATTTAAACCAGTTACGCTTGAACTCATTACGATAGGCTGTGACGGTAGAGGTAAGGTTATCGCTCCAGTCAAACACATGAGTCAGGTTAATACCAGTGTGTTGGTTATCCATCTCATCGATATGAGTCAGCCCATAGCGACGGTTTTCATCACGATGGAAATCTACATCAGTCAACCCGGCATAAGTTTCATCAGAGTTTTCCATCGAACGTTGAATTTTAAATAAGAACTTATTACGTTCACCTTCCCATGAGAGTTTAGCGACGTAATCTTCAAGTTGAAAGCCACTGTTATCATCATTACGGTCAATATCTTTAAACCCTTGATAATGGCGCTGAGCTGTTTCAATAGAGTAGCCCCATGGACCAGTTTTACCGCCATAATTGAGATGCAAATCAGCAGAGCCGCGATCGTTCATCATAAACATCGCACTGCCTTGATTAGTTTCAGGAATCGGAGTGGATACTAAATTGACAACACCGCCCACGGTTTGAGGACCGTAACGCAGTAATGGCGCCCCTTTAAGCACTTCAATAGAGTGCAATCTTGATGTGGTAGGAAAATAATATGCTGCGGGATTTGAGTATGGAGCCGGCGCAATCAGCACACCATCTTCCATCAAAGTAATATTCTGACTGCGTTCTGGCGAGGCTGCACGGATACCAATATTAGGACGAAGCCCAAACCCATCTTCTTCTTGAATATAAACGCCTGGTACAGTTTTCAACACCTGATGAATATCTGTTGTTGCTTCGGTCCTTAATTGCTCATGACTAACGACAGCTGCTGAACCTGGTAATTTACGTGCAGCTTCATCGTCACCAATAACCGTTACAG
>NZ_DIAC01000032.1:23923-30166 GCF_002414625.1 Methylophaga sp. UBA5088
ACACCAATAACCGTTACAGTATCTAACTCGGCAGCCTTACCCTCAGCAATTGACGATGATGAATAAAGGCCGATAGAAGTCGCAAGCGCTACACCACTTGCCAACACAGTCAGTCTTGATTTCACTTATATTCCCCTAATGTTAAATCTTTACAAAACTTTACAGAGGGGAAACATACACTAGTTAATAATGATTATCATTATTTCTTCTTGTTTTTTTAATAAATTTCTGCTTATTGTTGCAAAATTGCTACATCATCACGCGCAAACTTGGTTGCTCATTGATCGTTGTGTTGAATTCAAATAAGCCGCGGCTAAGGTCTTTAGCAAACTCAGAAAAATGATGTTCACTCATTCTGACTGTAATCGACCCCATTGTGAGATGAATCATTTTGCAATCAGGACAATGTTGGATATCAACTGTTTTTGATTCGAAAATGGTCGCTGGTTTACATGCTCTACTGGCCATGGTGACTCCGTAAAAAAATTAAGAAAAGGAAAATGCTGTGCGCTGCTTGAGGTTCCGGTGACGACAGTAAACATTCCACCAACTTTTCGCATAAGATTGCCAAAGTGTTTTGATAGAAAGACCATCGTCTTGTGTGATCAACAAACGGTAGTTACGGCTTATTTGTAATGCCAAGCATGCTGATGGACTAAGTTGATAGTAAGCCACCAGTTCCTTGATGGCGACTAACAGACAGTCACGCTGCCACTCGGGTCGACTAAGTGGCATATTCATGATTGTAATTTCCTTGCTGCTGCAGACAGCAACATATTCCAAACGGTTTTCTTTGAGCTTCTATCCAGGCAATTGAAGTCTGCTGCGTGGAGCTTACCTTCACGGATTAGGGTTTCAAGTGTCGTCTCATCAAATGCCAGATGAATGCTGTGTCTTCCATGTGTATTAAATTGTGCCGTTTTCATAACTCACCTCGTCCTGACAATGTGGAGATGAGTATAGATACATTTAAATCTAAATGCAAATCATTCTTATTTAATTAAATAGATTTCACTCATTTTTATGGGGAGTAGGATCCCGTTCCATAGTAGCCATAACCGACAAATGGCCAGTCATGTTTCGGATTATATGGCAGACCTGAAACGGGATTATTGGCAGGCCAACGCTGATCTTTGAGTAATTGAATCACAGGTAAAGTGAGTTGCTTTTGATCAACGATCATTTTTTTCTCGTCAACGACCTGCCCTAAAACGGTAATAAAACTATCTGGTTTGTAGACTTCCGGATCAAGGAAGTTGGCACTCCGCACATAAAACCGACCATCGCTATTAAGGCTATCATCAGGTCGTCCAGCGCGATTAAGAGGAAATTGGACAACCAGTATTTCTGATTGTTGGTCGGTGTTCTCGACGGCAATAATTTTGCCTCCCCAACGAACACGTTTACCGCTATTAGCTTGAATATCCATAGCGACTTGTTGAAGTGATAAATCCCCCTCTGCCGGTGGTTTTATCGAGGGTGACATATGACTACAGGCCACCAATAAAGATAAAGACAGTATGCTTGTTAATAAACGTATCATAGGTCGTTCTCCTATTATTTGTATGCGATGCCGATGTGATTCAACAGACGTCGCTTATCTCTTCTTTCTATTATTTTTTCTGGCTGCTTTTTTTGCTGCTTTTTCTTCCCGAGCCACTAAAACCTGCAGCCATTCAGCTTCAATCATCTCAGGTGTTTCCATCGTTATCCTACCCAACATACCGGCTCTCAGCTCTGTCAGAATAATTTTCGCTGTGCGATCTAAGTCCACTCGGCCACCAGCTCGTAAACACCCGCGTTTTGTGCCTATAGTTTCCATGTTTTCAAGTGCATGCTCTGAAAGTTCAGACAAGCCAAATCGTTCTTTGAGTTGAGCCGGATAGGCTTTCATTAGATATTCAACGGCATATAAAGCAATATCATCATTATCAATTGCTGTTTCTTTGATTGCACCTGTGACTGCCAGACGATAGCCGCTATGAGGATTTTCCAGGTTTGGCCATAACACGCCAGGGGTATCATGCAAAACGACACCTTGCTCCAGGCGAATCCGCTGCTGCATTTTGGTGATAGCAGGTTCATTTCCTGTCTTAGCAATTTGCCTACCGGCCAGGCTATTAATCAATGTCGATTTTCCCACATTGGGAATCCCCATTATCATCGTATTGATTGGTCTACCCGCTTCTGCTTTTGCTGGCACCATATTTCTACATAGTGTAAGCAAATCAGCGATACCGTCATATTGCTGAGCCACCATGGTCAATGTTTTGGTATGACTCTGTTGTTCAAAATACTGCTGCCAGCGCTCAGTGAGAGAAACATCCGCGAGATCAAATTTATTTAATAATTTGATGCAAGGTTTATCCTTGCGAATCTCTGCCAGCATAGGATTCTGGCTACTGAAAGGAATTCGGGCATCCAGCACTTCAATAATCAGATCCACCTGAGGCAGAATCTCTTTTATTTCTTTACTGGCTTTGTGCATATGGCCGGGATACCACTGAATTGCCATTCATGTTCCTTTTTAATTATCGATAAACAATAGGTAACATTCTAACGTAAAGCCGCAATAACGCCGATTTGCTTTAATGACTTCTAGATGAAGACGCATTCCGCTGTGACTTGGGTAACGTATAATGCGGATTTTTCTATGATAACCGGAACAAAAATATGCCCAAGGCCAGTGATCTTAAACGTGGAATGGTAGTCGAAGTGCATGATGAGCCTTATGTTGTTAAGGATATTGATATTCGTAACCCATCTTCACGCGGCGCATCCACACTTTATAAAGTTCGTTTTAACCATCTTAAAACCAAACAAAAACGTGATGAATCTTTCAAAGGGGAGGACTTCCTTAAAGAAGTCGACTGTGAGCGTCTGCTAGTGCAGTTCTCTTATCAGGATGGTGACAGTTATATTTTCATGAATAACGAAAGCTATGAACAATATGCGATTAATGCTGCTGATATTGAAGATGCGCTAGGCTTTATTCATGATGGCTTGGACAATATTGTGGCGGTTTTATTAGAACAACAACTCGTTGCTATTGAGTTGCCAGCCGCGGTGTCATTGACTATCGTTGAAACTTCACCGGGTATAAAAGGTGCTACTGCTGCGGCGCGAACTAAACCAGCCACATTATCAACAGGACTGGAAGTTCAAGTGCCAGAGTATATCGAGAATGGTGAAATTATCAGGGTCAATACTGACACAGGTAAATTTATGTCGAGAGCGTAAACCGGGCAATATGAAGACACGCATCAAACATCTCATTTTAATCTGCTTGGGTTGGATGTTTGTCAGTCTTGGCATCATTGGCGTTATTTTACCTTTGATGCCAACCACGATTTTTCTGATTTTAGCGCTGGGATGTTTTGCTGAAAGCTCACCTCGTTTTCACCAAATGCTGCTCGATCATAAGTGGTTTGGTCCCCCTTTGAAGCAGTGGCAACACACGCATAGCATGCGTCGTGATGTAAAAAAGAAAGTCTATCTAATTGTCGTTTTGTCTTTTGCTATTTCAATCGGTGCTGTCTGGGGTCATGTCTGGTTACAGCTCATGTTGTTTGTCATAGGGCTGGTTCTGTTAGCTTGTCTTTCTCGTATAAAAGAATCCAATTGAAACATGAGTGGTATGACGCTCTTACAGCGTCTCTGATACAGTGCCCGGATTCAAATATACAAGCCATGACAGATGGCTATGAAAGAGACTATACCGACCTTAATTAAGTTAGATCAGAGCACCAAATTAGAGAAAATTTCACCCGATTTATTAATGAACAATGGAGATAATATGGAATTGCAGTCTTTTATCACGCAATTAAAAACTCAACCAGAAAGTATAGAGTTTGAAGACACAATGTCGGTCATCGATGCAAATTATGTCTTTACGCCTACCGCATTTAAAAATGGTGGAACCACGAATGAAGCCGGACAAAATAACGGCTCATGCAAAATTCTTGGATTTGGCAAAAAGCATTCTCTAAGCGTTGACGACACTTTGGCTTGCTTTGGTAAGTATTATCGAGAGGATGTATTAGCTAACCCAACAGGTGATGATCATCAAAATATCCGTCATTTTATGAAGACGGGTTGGGATGGTGTCATCTTTGAAGGCGATCCATTAACTGCTCTTTAATATTCACCCGGCAAAAACAAAAAAGGGAGCAATTGCTCCCTTTTTTTGGTTATGTCATCACGCATTAAAGTAAGACGCGTTCGATACCACCTTGTTTCACACTGTCGATAAAGTCTTTATGCCAGTTATCCCCTTTCAGATGCTTGGCAATTTCCACGACGATGTAGTCAGTATCAATCCCAGTATCTTCACTATAACGGCTCAGACCTTGTTGGCAGGCCGGACATGAGGTCAGCATTTTCACATTGCCATTTTTCGCTTTATCCTGACCCGTCAGATCCTGAATCCCTTTAGTGATTTCCTCTTCTTTACGGAAACGCACCTGAGTCGCAATATCTGGACGCGCCACAGCAAACGAGCCGGCTTCACCACAGCAACGGTCATTTAATGCCACATCTTGTCCCATCAATGTGCTCGCTACCGAAGTCGGCTGATAGGTCTTCATTGGTGTATGGCAAGGATCATGGTACATATACTGTACCCCTTCCACACCTTCTAGCTTCACGCCTTTTTCCATCAGATACTCATGAATATCCAATAATCGGCAGCCGGGGAAAATGGCTTCAAACTCATATTTAAGCAGCTGATCCATACAGGTACCACAAGACACAATAACCGTCTTAATATCCATATAATTCAGTGTATTAGCCAGACGATGGAATAATACCTGATTAGATGTCGAAATCGATGTCGCTTTTTCCTGATCACCCGTTGATGCTTGTGGGTAACCACAGCATAGATAGCCTGGTGGTAACACGGTTTCAGTCCCCACTTCGTAGAGCATAGCTAAAGTAGCCAAGCCTACCTGACTGAACAAGCGCTCAGAACCACAACCTGGGAAATAGAACACCGCATCTGATTCATCATTGACCTTTTTCGGGTCACGGAGAATCGGGATCATCTTCTCATCTTCGACCCCCAACATCGCACGTGTTGTTTGCGTTGGTAAGCCAGTTGGCATCGGTTTTTTCATGAAATGAACGACTTGCTCACGAATCGGCGTTTTACCCGTTGTCGGCATGGGTCGTTTTTTCTTACTTCCCAATAAGCCCAGCGTTTTGGCAACACCATGTGCCATTTTCTGAGCCTGATAGCCCCATTCGATCATGGTTTTACGCATGATTTTCACGGTGAGTGGATCAGTCGCATTTAGATACGCCATTGACGTCCAGGTACCAATATTAGGTCGACGTTTGCCTTGTTTCTTCAGCACTTCGCGTAACTTAATACTGACATCACCAAAGTCGATATTGACCGGACAAGGGTTCAGACAACGATGACACACCGTACAGTGGTCCGCCACATCATTCATTTCTTCAAAGTGACGTACTGAGATACCACGACGTGTTTGTTCTTCGTACAGGAAGGCTTCAATAATCAAACCAGTACCAAGAATCTTATTTCGTGGTGAATACAGCAAGTTGGCTCGAGGCACGTGTGTTGTACACTCTGGTTTACATTTACCGCATCTCAGACAATCTTTAATATCATTGTTGATATCACCCAGATCACTGGCTTCAAGAATCAAAGCTTCCTGTTCTAACAAACGCAATGACGGTGTATAAGCATTATCCAGACCAGAACCTGCCAATAATTTACCCGCATTGAAATGACCGTTCGGGTCCACTTTCTGTTTATAACTAGCAAATGCATCGATCGTGGCTTTATCCAGATACTGCATTTTGGTCAGACCGATACCATGCTCACCAGAAATAACACCACCCAGCCGTGAAGCCAGCTCCATGACTTCATCCACAATACCTTCAGCATCATGCATCATTTCATAATCATTGGAGTTAACCGGAATATTCGTATGAACATAACCATCACCAGCATGCATATGAGTGGCGACAAATAAACGACCTGAACGGTTTTCTTTGTGAATACTATCCAGTTTATTCCTTAATACACTCAACGCTTGTCCCTGGAATAACTCTTTTAAGGGTTTTTCCATTTCCTCGCGATAGGAAATGCGTAAATCACGACGTTGCAGTACATCAAATAAGGTATCGCCATCAACGATATTTGCTTTTGCTGTATCCGATAGTAAGTCAGCCAGCTCAACAGCAGGTGTATCCAGACTATCTAATATTTTCTGCCAG
>NZ_DIAC01000032.1:30260-38400 GCF_002414625.1 Methylophaga sp. UBA5088
TATTTTCTGCCAGCGGGCCATGACCACATCAACATGTTTACATGCGGCTTCATTCTTGGAATTCACGATGGCATCGTTTTCAGCGCTATCACCCAAATCTTTATTGCCACAGTCTTTCAGTTCTTTTGGATTAGAACTCAAATACGTTTTCACGGCTTTTGCTGTTTTCAGCTTATTGCGTGTGGACTGAACAATATTGATGCGTTCAATACCGTCATTGTATTCAGCCAGGCGGTCCAGAGGAATAACCACATCTTCGTTAATTTTGAAGGCATTAGTATGACGCGCAATCGCTGCAGTCCGTGAACGGTCGGCCCAAAAACGCTTGCGAGCTTCAGGACTGGCAGCCACAAAACCTTCACCATCACGGGCATTAGCCAGTCGAACCACTTCAGAGCATGCTTCTGCTACCGCATCTTCATCATCACCAACCACATCAATCAGCAAGACCATCTTCGGTGCGACAGAGCGTGGGGCTTTAGTTGAATAGTCAACCGCTTTGACATAGCGCTCATCAAGATGCTCCATCCCTGCCAGCAGCACGTTTTTGTTATTGTCGAGATAGTCTTTCGTCTCCACAATTGCTGGCACAGCTTTACTCAGATCGTTACCAAAAAACTCCAGACAAACGGTACGGATATAATCCGGCATGCGGTGCAGAACAAAAACCGAAGACGTGATTAAGCCATCACAGCCTTCTTTTTGTATGCCTGGCAAACCACCAAGAAATTTATTGGTGACATCTTTCCCTAAGCCAATTTTTCGTAACTCTTTGGCTGGAATTTTCATCACCTCGGGTTCGCCAATAACCGTTTTACCGTCCGGTTGAAAACGCGTTACTTTGAACTCAGCGAACTCGATATCATGAATTTTGCTCAGATTATGATTAAGCCGTTCGACTTCCATCCAGGTAGCATCCGGCGTCACCATTCTCCATGAGAGCAGATTGTCGAGCGCCGTGCCCCACATCACAGCTTTTTTACCGCCTGCATTCATCGCGACATTACCACCGATAGTCGAGGCATCTTGCGAGGTGGGATCAACAGCAAACACTAATCCATTACGATCGGCTAGATCAGATACGCGGCGTGTGACCACGCCCGCTTCAGCGCGGACGGTTGGTACTTTTTCTTCACGACCAGGAATATGGCGGTAAACAACATCACCTAATCCTTCCAGTTTTTCGGTGTTGACGACAACACTCTCTGCCGTTAATGGAATAGCACCACCGGTATAACCAGTACCGCCACCACGCGGAATGACTGTCAGACCTAGGTCGATACAGGCAGCAATAATTTTTGCCATCTCTTCTTCTGAATCGGGCGTGACTACCGCAAGTGGATATTCAACACGCCAGTCGGTCGCATCAGTGACGTGGGAAACACGTGCCAGACCGTCAAACTGGATGTTGTGTTTTTTTGTCGTTTTCGATAAACGACGCATCACCATTTTTCTACGCTCAGCAGTGCTTAATAAGTTACGTTCGAAGCGTTCTACAGCTTGTCGAGCACTTTTCTCCAGCTGTAAAGCCAATTCATTGTTATTTTCTTCAGCGCGATTGCGAATTTGGTCCAATCGATGATGCAAAGCATGACGAAGTGAGCCCCAGCGTTTTTGGTTTTCAACTAAATCATCCTGAATAAATGGGTTACGTTGAATGACCCACATATCACCTAATACTTCAAACAGCATTTTTGCTGAGCGGCCAGTTTTGCGCTGCTCACTTAGCTGCTGCAAAACCTCCCACATTGGTTCCCCTAGGAAACGAATGACGATTTCACGATCAGAAAATGAGGTATAGTTGTACGGAATCTCGCGAATTCGGTTAGACATGTTGACTGATAAGCCTCTTTCTAAATAAGAGTGATTTTAAGAGCGGCAATTTTAACACGGGCGCGACTATAATATGACCCACATAAAATAAGCCTTTTCTAAATTACGCTTTTGGACGACAGTTTCTCTATGGATTTGCTACATATTATTGCCTTGGCCTTATTACAAGGTCTGACTGAGTTCTTGCCCATCTCCAGCTCAGCTCACCTTATTTTATTACCCATTATTGCTAACTGGCAGGATCAAGGACTTGCTTTTGATGTGGCCGTTCATGTCGGCACATTGTTGGCTGTCATGATTTATTTTCGCCAGACCATAAAAACATTGATCGCTGACTGGTTTCAATCCCTTGCGCAAAAACAAACCGTAGGGGACAGCAAATTAGCTTGGGCAGTATTGTTTGGCACCATTCCTGTTGGCTTGGCAGGCTTACTTTTAGGTGATTTGGTCGAAACCAGCTTACGTAGTCCTCTTGTCATAGCCACTACAACTGTTGTGTTTGGTTTACTGTTAGGTTGGGCGGACTGGCGAGGAAAGCGTATTCGAAGTGAAAATAAACTCAATTGGTTTGATGTCTTGTTTATCGGTATCGCTCAAGCGATTGCACTCATCCCTGGTACATCACGCTCTGGAATTACAATTACAGCAGGCTTGATGCTCGGTTTAACGCGCGAAGCTGCTGCCCGTTTCTCCTTTTTATTGTCCATCCCCGTTATCGTTCTAGCGGGTGGATTGAAAATTATTGAACTAATAGAGTCACAACTTGTGATAGACTGGTTTTCTTTATGTGCTGGCGCATTATTTTCTGCCGTTAGCGCCTATCTGTGCATTTTCTTATTTCTTAAAATGCTTGATCGTATAGGGATGTGGCCATTCGTCATATATCGTTTGGTGCTTGGCGCAATATTGTTTTGGTTGTTTACTTAAATAAGGTTGACAGCTTTTTCCTTAATGCGTAATATTCTCCCTCTTTATTTAGCCCGCCTGCGTAATTATCAGGAGCAACTCGCGGATGAAAACCATAAGTGCAAAACCAGCAGAAGTTCGTCGTGACTGGTTCGTTATTGATGCTGACGGCAAAACATTAGGCCGTATGGCTACTGAAATCGCACGTCGTTTACGTGGAAAGCATAAAGCTATCTACACACCACATGTCGACACTGGCGATTACATTGTTGTTATCAACGCTGAAAAACTGCGTGTATCTGGTAACAAAATGAAAGATAAAATTTATTATCACCACACAGGTCATATCGGTGGTATCAAGTCTATCTCGCTGGAAAAACAACTCGATAAAGCACCTGAGCGTGTTATCCAGACGGCTGTCAAAGGTATGCTTCCTAAAAACCCGCTGGGTCGCGCAATGTTCGGCAAACTGAAAGTTTACGCTGGCGCAGAACACCCTCACACAGCTCAACAGCCTAAAGTGCTGGAAATCTAATCGGATATTGTCATGGCAGATTCATACTACGCTACAGGTCGCCGCAAAAGCTCAACAGCTCGAGTTTTCCTGAAACCAGGCAGCGGCAACATTTCAATTAATACTCGCACACTTGAAGATTATTTCGGTCGTGAAACTTCTCGCATGGTGGTTCGTCAGCCGTTAGAGCTAGTCGACATGCTTGAAAAATTTGACCTTAAAATCACCGTTCGTGGCGGTGGTAACAATGGTCAAGCTGGCGCGATTCGTCACGGCATCAGTCGTGCATTGGTCGAATACGACAACGAATTAAAAGCAGAGTTACGTAAAGCTGGCTTCATCACTCGTGATGCTCGTGCCGTTGAACGTAAGAAAATTGGTCTTCACAAAGCACGTAAACGTCCACAGTTCTCAAAACGTTAATTGTTGGCTGCTTTGCAGGATCAAAAAAAGGTCACTTCGGTGGCCTTTTTTTCTGTCTGAAGTTATTGCCTGCGAAATAAGCAGCATGATATAAAACGTTTTTATTTTATATGTCATGGAACCTGACAATGAGTAGAAATCTTCGTTATGCTTCAATTGCTCTCGCCTTTCTTTTCCCCTCCATTGCTCTTGCAGAACAAGAATCTCAAATCGCATTATCTCTAGGTGCCTTTGAGGTATTCGACGATAATACCGCTGCTGAAGTCGGTGTAGAGTATCGTTTTGCACCGCAGTCATCCATTTTTGGTTTAATTCCTACTCTTGGGGCAACATTAACTTCTGATGGTGGTTATTGGGGCTACGCTGGTGTGAGATATGACATTTATCTTAATGCCAACTGGATACTCACTCCTAACTTCGCTATTGCTGCTTACGAGCAAGGTGGCGGCGTTGATTTAGGATACGATATGGAGTTTAGAACAGGCGCCGAATTAGCGTATCAATTCAATGATAAAAGCCGACTTGGTCTAGGCTTGTATCATTTATCTAATGGCAATATTGGTGAAAATAATCCGGGTGCAGAATCATTGATTTTGAGTTACAGTTTCTGATTATCGAACTTTCTTATATAAACGCCCTTTCCCATCAGGTTGTGTTTTAAAGCGGCGATGAAGCCAGAAATATTGCTCTGGCATGAGTCGAATCTGGGACTCAAGCCAATCATTGATACGTTGAGCATCGGCAACATCATCACCTGATGGATAGTCCCGCCACGCGGGGAATATTTGAATATGGTAACTACCATCTTCGTTGCGTTTAGGTACAAAAGGGACAACCTGTGCACTGGTCATTTTGACCATACGTGCTGTCGCCGGAACAGTCGCCGCGGTCACGCCAAAGAACTTGGCGAAAATACTATTTCTCGGGCCAAAATCTTGATCGGGTGCATACCACACGACCTTATTTTTTCGTAATGCACGTAACATCGCCCTCACATCATCTCGCATCACAATACCCTCACTATGATAAATCCGCGAACGCATCATGACAGCATTAAAGAGTGGATTTTTTAGGTGTCTGAACATTACATAGGCAGGGGTTTGTAGCATAATTAATCGCCCACCTATTTCCATACTGGTGAAGTGTCCGGTTAGTAAAATAACACCTTTGCCTTTTTGTTTTGCCGCTTCCAAATGTTCCAGCCCATCGTAAGTCACGCGTGGGAAGAGTTGTTTGTCTGATGCCCACCAGCTTACTGCTGTTTCGATCATCATCATCCCCGTATTATTCAGGATGCTTTTGACCAGGGTTTCTCTTTCTTCCTGACTCATTTCAGGAAAGCAGAGTTCTAAATTTCTTCGCACCACTTTTGCTCTGGAACGCATAAAGGGTTGCATCATCTGCCCAAGCAACAAGCCTAAACGGTACTGTAATTTAGCCGGCAAATAGACTGATAAGCGCATGAGTAACAGTCCAAGCCAGCTCGGCCAATAGCGAGGGTGTAAAAATTGTTTCTGGAAAATATTCATTCAGGCTATGTTGCTTTCACAAAGTAGCGCCTATGCTATCATTCCTGCTTACTTTTCGCTGCTTTATGAGTCTGATTTGAGAGTTTTTTATAATATCGTCTTTACTTTGGCTGTGCCTCTGATCCTGCTGCGGTTGATATGGCGAGGAACAAAAGCCAGTGCCTATTTCAAACGTTGGAATGAACGGTTCGCTATCAGCCTGCCCAAGCTTGAGAAAAGTAAATCGCTTATCTGGGTTCATGCTGTTTCCATGGGAGAGGTAGAAGCTTGCCGACCTTTAGTGGCCGCTATTCAATCGTCATTCCCAGGCCATCAGATACTCATCACCACAATGACACCAACGGGAAGTGCTCGAGTAAAAGATCTTTACGCTGATGATGTGCTGCACTGCTATCTGCCGTATGATCTGCCGATACTCATGCGGCGTTTTATCGATGCGATTCAGCCTGCATTTGCTGTCATTATGGAAACAGAACTTTGGCCTAATCTTATCTATCATTGTCATAAAAAAAGCATTCCCTTAGTGCTGGCCAACGCTCGAATGTCAGAGCGTTCTTTAAAAGGCTATCAACGCATTCCTAACTTAACACGCGACATTCTGCAAAGCTTTACCTTGATAGCCGCTCAAGCTCAGCAAGATAAAGAGCGTTTTATAGCGCTTGGTGCCAACAGAGAAAAAGTGCATGCTGTCGGAAACCTTAAATTCGAAGTGAATTTATCGGCAAGTATTGTCGAACAGGCTGAGGCGATTCGTTCAATGTGGGGAAACCGCCCGGTTTTTATTGCCGCCAGTACACATGAAGGCGAAGATGAGATTATTCTGAATGCCTCTCGCCAGATTCGTGCACAGGTACCCGATCTCTTGCTGATTATTGTCCCTCGTCACCCTGAGCGCTTTGACAAAGTGGCAGCGCTTTGCCAACGCTCTGGCTTTAAAATTCTCAGACGAAGTGAAAATGGCTTATGCCGAAGTGATATTCAAATTCTTGTGATTGATAGCATGGGTGAGCTACCTATATTCTATGCCTGTTCTGATGTTGCTTTTGTGGGTGGGAGTTTGGTACCTACTGGTGGACATAATATCCTTGAGCCAGCCGCATTAGCTCGTCCCGTTATTGTTGGTCCGCATGTATTTAATTTCGCTGAAATTACACAACAGTTTATTGATGCCTATGCAGTGATTCAGGTAGATAACGCTGAAAGCCTAGCGACAACAGTCACTGATTTATTAAAAAACCCACCCAAACGCACCTCTATGGGTGAAGCCGGACAACAACTGATTAAGCAAAGCCAGGGCGCAAGCCAGCGCTTACTTAACTTAATCAAATACAATATCCATGTCTGATAAAGACCATTATTGGATGCAAAGAGCCTTGGAGCTTGCCCGTAATGCAGAAGCAAATGGCGAAGTCCCTGTTGGGGCTGTCATTGTTTTAGATGATCGTATTATTGGTGAAGGTTGGAACCAACCTATAGCCGGTCAGGATGCAACAGCACATGCAGAAATAATGGCATTAAGGCAGGCATGCCAAACAATGCAAAACTACCGCCTACCGGGAGCAGATATTTATATCACACTCGAGCCTTGCCTCATGTGTGCTGGCGCATTGATACATGCCCGTATCGCTCGCTGTATTTATGCCACACCAGAGCCTAAAACAGGGGCCGCAGGGAGTTGTATCGATGCCTTTTCTCTGCCTAATATCAACCACCGAGTGGAATGTAAAACCGGTATTTTACAAGAAGAAAGCAGCCAACTGATTAAACAGTTTTTTAAAGCCAGGCGTTAAAGATAGCGAGCCAGCAGTGCTTTCTCCGGTGCGTGTCCATGATATGGAATATAGACTTTGTGGCCGCTACCTGGCGCTAGTTGAATATCATGAAGCTCCTTATCGAATAACTTATCCAACACTAAGGTTTTGTTTCCTTCAGGCATTACCAATTCTAACTTATCTCCTATGGCAAACCGGTTTTTTACATCAATCTCCAGACACTGCTTATCTTCATCATAAGCTAATACTTCGCCTACATATTGTTGTTGTTTATTACTGGAGTAGCCGTGTAAATAATTTTGCTGTTCTTGTGTGGGATGCCGCTGATAGAAACCATCGGTATAACCACGGTTGGACAGGTTATCAAGCTGACCGATAAGTGCTGGATTAAAGCGTCGTCCTGCCAGAGCATCATCTATCGCCTGACGATATATCTGTGCTGTGCGGGCGACATAATAAACTGACTTCGTTCGCCCTTCTATTTTTAATGAATCTACACCGATATTGACCAGTCTTTCAATATGCTGAATAGCACGGAGATCTTTGGAGTTCATGATATAAGTGCCATGCTCATCTTCAAAAATCGGCATGAGTTCGCCAGGGCGGTTGGCTTCCTCTATTAAATACACATCATCCGCCAAAGGATGCCTTTCTTGCTGACCGCAGTCAGAGAAACTATGCTGATTCATGGCATCAAAAGCTTTAAATTCGATTTTTTGTGGCGAATCATCATTATTATCGCTGGCGTGTGTTTTATAATCCCAACGACAAGCATTGGTGCAGGTACCTTGGTTCGGATCGCGATGGTTGAAGTAACCAGACAATAAACAACGCCCTGAATACGCAATACACAATGCACCGTGGACAAACACTTCCAGTTCCATGTCTGGACAAAGCTGGCGTATTTCCTCAATTTCATCCAACGATAATTCACGAGACAAGATAACTCTGGACAAGCCCATAGACTGCCAGAATTTTACTGCCTGGTAATTGACTGTATTGGCTTGTACAGATAAGTGAACCGGCATTTCCGGCCAACGCTCACGCACCATCATAATTAACCCCGGATCCGCCATGATAAGCGCATCAGGCTTCATCTCAATCACCGGTTCCATGTCGGCCATATAGGTCTTAATTTTTGCATTATGTGGCATCAGATTGCT
>NZ_DIAC01000032.1:38457-40261 GCF_002414625.1 Methylophaga sp. UBA5088
CATTATGTGGCATCAGATTGCTTGCCACAAAAAACTGCTTACCCAAGGCATGTGCTTCTTCAATACCTTGCTGCAAGACGGGTAATTTATGGAAATCATTATTACGCACTCGTAAACTATAGCGCGGCTGACCGGCATAAACGGCATCGGCACCATATGCATAGGCATAACGCATATGTTGCAAGCTTCCTGCTGGTAATAGTAATTCCGGCGCATTCATCGCATGATTTCCCATATAAAAAAAGTGGGTAATTATAATCTAAATCTACAAAAAACCAATAAAAACAGTAGTCTCATCACAAATACAGCTCACGCATGGATGCATTCAATTCAATATAAGGTAATAATCATCGCCAAGTAATACATTAAGGAAGCTCTTTGAGAATATTGATCATTTCTCTACTAGCAACCGTTCTATTAACGGCATGTCGAGAAACACCACCACAACTCGAGCAAATAAAAGAACGTGGCAAGTTACGTGTACTGAGTCGCTATAGTCTCACCAGCTATTATGTTAAGGGCAATGAAGCTCTGGCAGGTTTTGAATACGAGCTGGCTGAGCGATTTGCCGATCGCCTCGGTGTCAAACTCAAGATTATCGTGCCGGATAACCTTGGCACGATGCTGCATATGATTGAACAAGGTCGAGCAGATATCGCGGCGGCCGGTTTAACCGTTACAGAGCAGCGTAAAGAGTTATTACGTTTTGGTCCCGTTTATCATGAAGTCACACAGCAGCTTGTTTATAAACACGGCAGCAAAAAACCAAAAGACATCACTGACATCATCACTGGCACACTTGAAGTGGTCGCAGATAGCAGTCACGTCGAACAATTACATGAATTACAGCAAGAAATACCCGAACTCAGCTGGCGTGAAAATCAAGAGTTAGATAGTCGAGGCTTACTTGAACTGGTTCAGCTAGAACTGATTGATTACACGATTGTTGACTCAAATGAGATGTCTGCCAACCAGTCTTTGTTCCCTGAGTTACGTGTAGCCTTTGATATATCTGAACCGCAACCGCTTGCATGGGCCATGTCGCCAACAAATGACGAGTCACTCTATCTCGAAGTCGTGGACTTCTTTCATGATATGGAAGCATCAGGCGAGCTCGATAAACTGATTGAGAAATACTATGGGCACATCCGGCGCTTTGATTATGTCGACACACGTGCCATCCATCGTCGTATCCAGACGCATTTACCACTCTATAAAGACCTATTCCAAGCAGCAGCGGATGAGTATGGCTTCGACTGGCACTTACTGGCTGCGATGGCTTATCAAGAATCCCATTGGAACCCTGAAGCCGTATCCAGCACAGGTGTGAGGGGATTGATGATGCTTACCCGCGCCACAGCCAAGCAGATGGGCGTCACTGACCGGGAAGATCCTGAACAAAGTATTTTTGCAGGCGCAGCCTACCTAGCCTCATTGTATAGTCGACTGCCTAAACGTATTAAAGATCCTGACCGCACCTGGTTTGCGTTGGCTGCATACAACACCGGGCTCGGTCATCTTGAAGATGCACGAGTCATCACTCAGACTCGTGGCAAAAATCCTGATTCCTGGACAGATGTTAGAGAAAACCTGCCCTTACTTTCTAAGAAAAAATGGTACTCAAAGACTCGACATGGTTATGCACGTGGCAATGAACCCGTGAGGTATGTACAAAATACTCGACGCTATTTAAATATTATTTTGCATCATGAAGATATCATCACACCAATAGAACAATCTATTCCGGCTGTTGATGAAAAGTTACCCGCTGCATTGTAAAAAATGCCGGCTGAGCGGCAGTGAG
>NZ_DIAC01000032.1:40366-42261 GCF_002414625.1 Methylophaga sp. UBA5088
AAAAAATGCCGACTGAGCGGCAGTGACCGAAAAGAGATCATCATCACTCTGCTATATCTGATAGGAAGGCATGAATGGAAATAAAAAAACTCCAGTGATATGACTATCACTGGAGTCTTATCTGTTTACTGAATCAGTCAAGTTTTCTTAACTGATCAGCATTGCGGTTAAACCCGGCGTTTTTATTTAGTTGTCTGATGACTCTTGAATAAGAAAGTTAATCACATTAAACAATTCAGGCACGCCACCTGCTGTGCTGGCATCGGTGCGATAAGCACCATTCACAATAAATGATGGTACACCAGTAATGCCTGATGTCTGACTCATAACCAGCGCTTTTTTCACTTTGCTTTTTACGCTGAAAGAATTCATGGTTTTTTTGAATTCATCACGGTCAATACCTTGCTCAGCCACAAAATCAAGTAATTGATCTTCTGTACTAAGACGACGTTTTTCGACATGGATAGCGTTAAATAATTTTGAATGAACTTTATCAAAATTACCTATGGCTTGAGCAGCGTAATAGACTTTTGCTAACTCTAACCAACTGTCTCTGAAAATAGCAGGCACCTTCACAAAATGCACATTCTCTGGCAGTGTTTCTTTCCATGCTTCCACTTCTGGCTCTAACTTAAAGCAATGTGGGCAGGTATAAGAAAACATTTCTACGACTTCGATCTTGCCATTGTCAGGTGTTGCTAACTTCTCAGCTGTTGGAAAATAATGGGTTCCTTCAACGAAGTTCATCGGAACAGCTGATGCTGCCGTTGAAATCAGACCCAGAAAGAGTCCTGTTGCAAGGGTTTTCACTAATCTCATCATCGTTGAGTATCCTTTACTTTCAATTAATTATTACAACGTACCATAGGAATGAAGGCCGCTCAGGAACATATTGACACCAAGAAAGGCAAATAGCGTCACAAATAATCCGACTATTGCCCACCAGGCCATAGGTTTACCATTCCAGCCTTTGGTTAAGCGCATGTGTAACCAGGCCGCATAATTCAACCAAACGATCAATGCCCAGGTTTCTTTAGGATCCCATGACCAATAACCACCCCAAGCTTCTGCGGCCCACAATGCTCCTAAAATGGTTGCCAGGGTAAAAAAGGCAAAGCCAAGAGCAATTGTCTTGTACATCAAATCATCCATCAGACTTAACTCTGGCATGGCTTTCACCCAACGGCTATCAGGGTTTACCTCTTGTCTCCAGACGACCAACACGTAGGCCACACCAATCATGGCAGCCATAGCAAAAGCACCATAACCGATAAAGTTGGCTGGCACATGGATTTTCATCCAATAACTCTGTAACGCAGG
The DNA here is from genome assembly GCF_002414625.1 of Methylophaga sp. UBA5088. Classification (NCBI taxonomy): domain Bacteria; kingdom Pseudomonadati; phylum Pseudomonadota; class Gammaproteobacteria; order Thiotrichales; family Piscirickettsiaceae; genus Methylophaga; species Methylophaga sp. UBA5088. The sequence goes on from NZ_DIAC01000032.1 coordinate 41,687, forward strand.
TACTAAAGGTTGGATTTCATGAGCATTGCGTTCAAAGCTGTACCAAAGCTGAAATACTACCGCTGCACTAATCACCAGTAAAACAAAGCCACCCAGACTACGTGTCTGATAACGACGTTCGTAAAAGAGGTATAACAAGGCTGTTACAACAGAAAACAGTATAAAGACTTCGTATAAGTTACTGACAGGAATGTATCCAATGTCTGCACCATGTAGATAGGTTTCACGCCAACGCACCATTAGACCAATCATGCCCATAGTGACAGCGGCCCAGGTTAACCCGGTGCCTACTTTTTCTGTGAAACTCGAGCGGAAAACGGTGCCGGCAAAATAAGTCAATGTCGCCATCACAAATAAGGCACTCATCCACATAAAGGCAGATTGACTCGCCAGAATATAGTTGAGCCAAAAGTTCGACTCAGCGGCGTCTAAACTTTGACCATACAAAGAAACAGCAAACAAACTGAATACGGCGACAGCCAGACTATGCCAGCGGAAACCTGGCCAGTATTGGCCCAGGAATCCCATTCCAATCGCTGTTAATACAATGATAGTAATTTCATAATAATCGAGAG
>NZ_DIAC01000032.1:42419-42748 GCF_002414625.1 Methylophaga sp. UBA5088
CAATAAGCCCTATAGCTGTGACCAACATTAAGATTCGCCAGAACCAAACAGACCAAGGTGTCTGTAGTGTTGATTTCATTGTTGAGAGGTGTGCCGTCATATTTTAATGCCTCATCGCATAGCAGAAACTAAGAACATCATCCTTCGTCAGAGTTCCGTGACTTTGACTGTAGTTTTGCTTTGATATCCTCAAAGTAATTATCAAATTCTCGAGGATTTCTATTCGTCATCCCCGCCAAATAAACCTGTGATTTGCCGTCTTTTTCTCTTACCCAGACCCAGAAACGCCGCTGAGGCAGATAGAACAATAAGAAGACACCGGCAATTAT
>NZ_DIAC01000032.1:42881-47728 GCF_002414625.1 Methylophaga sp. UBA5088
GATAGACTATGCTTTTGCCTGGTGCATGTGCTATTTGCAAGCCGGTTGATTGGATTTGCGTGAAATCAGTCATTTCTAAATACACAGGAGAGCCATATCGAGGTAATGTGCCAATCGCATCAATCGCATCCTGTAAAAACAGAACCTCGGATTGATCAACCGTTTCCCCCTGCTTGAGCTCTAAACCTGAAAAATAAATACGTCCAAGCATTTCTCTGAGCATGGCCAGATATGCCGGAGCTAAAGCATCACGTTCAGCTTCCGGTAGCGTTTTTTCAATGAACTCACTGACCTCACCAAAACCGCCACGATTAAACATCTCGATGAGTGTTTCTAAGGTTTTTTGTAGGCTATCAGCCAAAACAACATCGTCTGTTGTTTGCAAGCTAGATAATGTAGCGAGTTTCATTTCCTCAGCGATATCCTTCACAACACTTTTATTATGAAGTCGTTTCAAAAACTGATAGAAGCCCTCAATGCTGTCATTCTCATCAGCAGGTATATACAAATAAGCAAATTCTTCAGATGGCGAGCCACGTACACCACTCAAGAAATAATATCGGCCATCCCGTTCAACCGGATTCATATAGTTTTGATATTCAAGTGCCTCACCAGTAGGTTGACGTAGCTTAAAAGTCACACTAGGACCAAAATTACGAACATTGTTAGGATTATCATCCGTAGGATCAGGGTTAATATTGAAAGGTCTGAAATCGGTGATTTCTAACTGCATTTCTTTATCACCCCAGAGCATCTGCTGTGTGTTAAAGACTTTTGTTTCTAAGCTAACGGGCTCACCTTTATCAGAAAATAAAGGCCAGGCTTTCAAAGTCAGTTCAGAGCCACCATCCCCAAAACTAGCTTGATAAATGGCATAACCTTTATATATAAGCGGATGATTCACCGCGATGGTAGATTCAAGCGGTTTCTCCAAATCAGTATCATGAATCACTAGATCTGACTCAAATGATTTCGGCTGCCCTGTTGGATAGTGCTCTATACGGAATTCCTTTACTTCAATAGTGAAAGGTAAATTTTGCACTAAATACCCATCGCGCATGGCTAGATAAGCCACACTCGCCGCTCTTCCTTCTGGAATACTGACACTGCCTCTAAAGGCTTGTGGCCCAACAGGAAGACGGCTTTCTTTTGGAACCTGGGGAAGAGGTAAATTTCGGGTTTCAACCTGAATTCTGCCCTGCCATTCGGCAAGTTTCAGTGGCAGGTTACTATCAAACAGGCCGCCAACACAGATCACAATAATCGCAACATGTGTCAGGATATAGCCAAGGCGATTCATGCCACCACGCATTGCTGAGACTAAGGTATTTCCTTCACTTTTCTCAGTGACTCGTGTCCTAAAGCCATCAGAGGCGAGCGCTGCGTTTACGGCATCGACAGTCTGCTCTGGTGACGTCGGAGTTTCCCACTCACTACGGTGATGCATGGAACGTAAAGATTTAAGCTGCACATGTGTTCTCAGATTAAACATATCTTTGAACATGGAAGGCGCGTGGCGGATGACACAGACAGTTGTGGAAACCACCAGCAATGCCAATATGGCTAAAAACCACAAAGCACTGTAAACATCATACAAACCCAGTTTTTCAAATACTTCAAACCAATAAGGACCGAATTTGATTAGATAATCAGGATAAGGTTGATTTTGCTGAAGAACAGTACCTATGACAGAGGCGATAGCTAAGGTAATTAGCAATGTAATTGCCAATTCCATCGTGCCTAAAAAATGAAAAACTCGCCAAGCTAAACTGCGATGAGAAACTGATGAATCCTGATTTTGTGACATGAAGTGAGCCTTAAAACGAGTTCGTTACTCGATTTTAATCTCTCTACATAGCTAAGAATGATTAGCTATGTAGAGAAAGTGTGACGATTATTTCAAACCAAAGACATAAGCTGAAACCGCTTTAATTTCGGCTTCACTCATTTTGCTGGCAATATCACGCATCATGCTATTAGGATCATTGGCTCTTTCCCCTTTAGCAAATGCATGAAGCTGTGCTTCCACATACGTGCTGTATTGTGATGATAACTTAGGCCATTTCGCCGCAGGCACGCCATTACCATTTGGTCCATGACAAGCCATACAAGCGGGCACGCCTGTTTCTTTGTTGCCGGCACGGTAGATTTGCTCGCCTTGTTTAACTAGTTCTTCAGAAACAGCACCTGGTGCCATTTTTTTACTCGCAAAATATGCCGCCAAATCAGCCATATCTTGTTCTGATAAGTTGGCCACCATCGGTGCCATCAACGCATTCTGGCGCTCACCACTCTTGAAGTTGGCTAATTGTTTTTCGAGGTAACCGGCACCTTGTCCGGCTAATTTGGGAAAAGCATCAGAAGGACTATTTCCATCTGCGCCATGACAGCTTGCACATACAGCCGCTTTTTTCTTACCAGCATTGATATCGCCGGCCGCCATCACTTGAGTGCTCATCGTAACCGCCACACCGAGCATGGCTATCTTCACTAATTTTTTCATTATTTTATTACCTGAAAACTAAGCTAAATCATCATCGAGAACTTTGGGTATGCTACTCTTGTTAGGATAATTTTTCACCCAAAATGGTTCCATGTCACAACTATATAGAAAAGCCTATTATAACGGCAGTGCTACTGAGCTGTCCCAGTTACCTGAAGATCAAGGTTATGAGGTGGCATTTGCTGGTAGATCCAATGCCGGAAAATCCAGTGCGATCAATTGCATAACGGAAATCAGCGCGCTCGCCAGGACAAGTAAAACGCCTGGCCGTACACAAATGATTAATTTTTTTAGCTTCGACGATGAGCGAGCGTTAGTCGATCTTCCTGGTTATGGCTATGCCAAAGTCCCTGAGAAAATGAAGCTAAAATGGCAGCATACTTTGGCTCAATATCTTGAAACCAGGCAGTGTTTGCAGGGAATGATGTTAATGATGGATATTCGTCACCCATTAAAACCATTCGATATACAGATGCTAACCTGGGCTAACCAAGCTGATTTGCCAGTACATATACTGCTCACTAAGTCTGACAAACTCAAAAAAGGCGCGGGTAAACAAAGTCTGTTATCTGTACGCAATGAACTTAAAAAGCTCTCCTTAAACGCCTCTGTACAGCTATTTTCATCCTTGAACAAATCGGGCAAAGAGGAAGCCACTCAAAAGCTTGATGATTGGTTCGAAGTGAATCAGGGAATAGACTCTTCCCCAGGTGACTGAAGGATATCTAAATGAATAAATCACTACTTAAAAGCCGACGCCAGTTTCTACAAGGTACGGCTTTGAGTAGTGTTTTTCTCGGTTTCAGCTTACCTGTGCAAGCACAGCCAGTCTCAGCAGAGTTACAGCAACCCCTCCCCGACTCTATGCTGAAAGCGGGAGCGAATTTCAGTAACTATAGTCAACCTTCTATTTACGAAAAAGATATTATTCGCTGGATATCTGCCAACCCAAACGTACCCGGTAATGGTGTGTCATGGACACCATTAGAAGAGTTACAAGGTACTATTACGCCTAATGGTTTGCATTATGAACGGCACCATAATGGTGTGCCTGATATCAATCCATCCTCACATGAAATCATGATTGATGGTTTAGTAGACAAGCCACTAACATTTTCGATTGATGCCTTAAAACGCTACCCGCAAATAACAAAAATCTGCTTTATCGAGTGCGGAGGCAATAGTAATGCTGGCTGGCGTAGCGCTCCCATTCAATCAGCTGCAGGCTATGTGCATGGCCTTGTCTCTAATGCCGAGTGGACTGGTGTTCCACTCAGACTGCTCTTAAATGAATGTGGCATTCAAGCTGAAGCGAAATGGGCCATTGCTGAAGCAGCGGATGGTGCCGCATTAAATGTGAGCCTTCCCATTGAAAAATTACTCGATGATGCAATTTTGGCCCTATACCAGAACGGCGAACGCCTGCGACCTGAAAATGGTTATCCGGTTCGATTGTTACTCCCGGGTTGGGAAGGCATCGTCAATGTGAAGTGGTTAAGACAGTTAAAGTTAGTTGATCAACCTGCGATGACCCGGGATGAAACGGCCCAGTACACTGACTTACTGCCTACAAGTAAAGCAAGACAATTCAGCTTCACTATGCAAGCCAAGTCACTTATTACCAGTCCTTCAGTTGGGATGACACTGCCGGATAACCCCGGCATTTATCAGGTCACCGGGCTTGCCTGGTCAGGTAATGGCAAAATCCGCAAAGTCGAGGTATCAGCAGATGGCGGTGATACATGGGTCCAAGCAGAACTAAGCGATCCTGTTTTAGATAGAGCTTTTACTCGTTTTAGTCTGCCGTGGCAGTGGCAAGGTCAATACGCAATATTACAAAGCCGAGCTACCGATGAAACGGGTTATCAGCAACCATCTCGAAATACGCTCATTTCAGAGCGCGGTGACAATAGTTTTTTTCATTACAACGCGATTGTCAGCTGGGAAATCAATGAAGACGGTCAGATTAGTCATATTTATGTATAGACACATTCTATTCTTTTTACTGTTTTCTCCAGCACTTGTCGCCGAGCCATTAGTCCAGCCATTGGGTAAAGATGCTGTGCAACAATCACAGCAAACAGCATGGAACCTTACTATAACCCCTGATGGCAAAAATTTACCTGTGGGACATGGCACTGCAGAGCAAGGCAAACAACTATTTAATCAGCACTGTGCCAGCTGTCATGGATTTGGTGCCATCGGCGCCAGCGCTATGCCGCTGGTCGGTTACGTTGGCTCGCTCACGGATGACTACCCAGAGAAAACCGTAAATAGCTATTGGCCTTATGCAACAACACTTTATGACTACATTCGGCGAGCGATGCCACCCTCGGCACCTTTT
>NZ_DIAC01000032.1:47797-48422 GCF_002414625.1 Methylophaga sp. UBA5088
ATGACTACATTCGGCGAGCCATGCCCCCCTCAGCACCTTTTTCTTTGAGTAGTAATGAAATCTACGCACTTTGCGCTTATATTTTAAATCAGGATGATATACTCGAGAACGATGTGGAACTCAATGAAGTCACACTACCTCAGGTAAAGATGCCTAATCGGGATGGGTTTTCTCCCATCTATCCAAACAAACGCTGAAATAATTTAAGGATCTGTCTATGAGCCCACGTTACGCATGTACTGCTAACCCCGCCCCGGAATTATTCGACACTGAAAAACTGGGAATGAATAGCGATGCTCTCATCAAAGATTTCAAACGTTATTACGGTACACACTTAGCTCAGGATAAAGGCTGTGCTTCGGGTCATTATCTCTATTCGTCATTAGCACTGACATTAAGAGATCGCCTGTTCAACCGAATGAAACACACCAAGCACACCTATGCAGAAAAGCACTGTAAACATGCTTATTACTTATCAATGGAATTTCTGATGGGCCGAGCCATGGGTAATGCCGTGCTCAACTTAGGCCTGGAAAAAGAAACGACCAAAGCATTGAATGAGCTGAATTTGGATTTTGAAAACCTGATTGAAATGGAACATGACGCCGGTCTCGGTAATGGTGGC
>NZ_DIAC01000032.1:48685-48960 GCF_002414625.1 Methylophaga sp. UBA5088
TTAGCCGCCTGCTTCATAGATAGTTGTGCCACGTTACAATTACCGGTAACAGGTTATGGTCTGCGTTATGAATATGGCATGTTCCAACAACGCATCGAAAATGGATTTCAGGTAGAAAAACCTGATCACTGGTTGCAAGATGGTAACCCGTGGGAATTGGAGCGGCCTGAATTTACTCAGCGCATTAAATTTGGGGGTCATACCGAGTATCATCCAAGTGATAGTGGTGATATGCGTGTTCACTGGGTAAACACCAATGATGTCTTAGCTATCCC
>NZ_DIAC01000032.1:49179-49350 GCF_002414625.1 Methylophaga sp. UBA5088
TGATGTCTTAGCTATCCCATTTGATCTGCCCATCCCCGGTTATCAAAATGGCACTGTTAATGTGCTGCGGTTATGGAAAGCCGGTGCCACTGATGAGTTCAACTTGGAAGACTTCAACTCCGGCTCCTACACAGAAGCCGTGGCGGCTAAAAATGAAGCTGAAAATATCAG
>NZ_DIAC01000032.1:49585-49989 GCF_002414625.1 Methylophaga sp. UBA5088
GAAGCTGAAAATATCAGCATGGTGCTCTATCCGAATGATGCCAGCGAGAATGGTAAAGAGCTCCGTCTACGCCAGCAGTACTTCTTAGCCTCAGCCAGTTTGCAAGACATTATCGACTACTGGGTCACCACCCATGGTGAGTCATTCGATAATTTTGCCGAGAAAAATTGTTTCCAGCTAAATGATACTCACCCTACTGTGGCAGTTGCCGAACTCATGCGTTTATTAATGGATGAACATGGACTGAGCTGGGATAAAGCCTGGGACATCACCTCCAACACGATGGCCTATACTAACCATACTCTGTTACCAGAAGCTTTGGAGCGCTGGCCGGTCAATATGTTTGGGCGTCTGCTGCCACGCATTCTGGAAATTATTTACGAAATTAATGCCCGCTTCCTGCG
>NZ_DIAC01000032.1:50167-58613 GCF_002414625.1 Methylophaga sp. UBA5088
GATGAAAAGCAAGTGCGCATGGCCCATCTTGCCATTATCGGCAGTTACTCGATAAACGGTGTCGCCGCCTTGCACTCTGAGTTACTGAAAAAAGGCTTATTCCATGATTTTTATGAACTCTGGCCGCATAAATTCAATAATAAAACCAACGGTGTAACCCAACGTCGCTGGCTAGCCTGGTGTAATCCGGACTTAAGTGAACTGATTACAGACACCATTGGTGATAAATGGATTACTCAACTCACCGAGCTGAAAAAACTGGAAGAGTATGCCCATGACAAAACGTTCCAGAAGAAATGGCATGCGGCTAAACTTGCTAATAAACAGCGCTTGGCAAAATTAGTGAAAGATAGCTGCGGCGTCGAGTTTAATCCTGAAGCGATGTTTGATATTCAGGTTAAACGTATTCACGAATACAAACGTCAGTTACTTAACATCCTGCATGTTATTCATCTCTATGACCGTATCAAACGTGGCGATACGAAAAACATGACGCCACGTTGTGTCCTATTCGGTGGCAAAGCCGCACCGGGTTATGTCATGGCAAAACGTATCATTAAATTGATAAATAATGTCGCCAGTACAGTAAATAATGATCCGGATGTGGGTGATCTGTTAAAAGTCGTGTTTTTGCCAAACTACCAGGTCTCAGCCATGGAAGTGATTTGTCCTGCAGCTGATTTATCTGAGCAAATTTCTACTGCCGGTAAAGAAGCCTCTGGTACAGGCAATATGAAATTTATGATGAACGGTGCAATGACCATTGGTACGCTCGATGGTGCCAATATTGAAATTCGTGATGAAGCCGGCGCAGAAAACTTCTTCCTGTTCGGCCTGACTGAAGATGAAGTAACTGAGCTTAAACCAACATATAATCCACGGTTTATTATTGATAACGATGCTGACCTGAAACGTGTTGTCGACTTATTGGAGTCTGGACACTTCAACCAATGTGAAGAAGGCTGTTTTGATGACATCATTGCTGCCTTTACCAGCCCCAATGATCCGTGGATGACCGTCGCCGATTTCCATAGCTATGTCGAAGCCCAACAACGCGCCGCAGAAGTTTATCAAGACAAAGAACGCTGGATTGCAATGAGTATTATGAACAGTGCCAATAGCGGTATGTTCTCTACTGACAGAACCATGGAAGAGTACAACAACGATATCTGGAAGCTGGAAAAAATTAACCCACGCTATTAATTGATTGATGCCAAGAGAGTGTTATCACTCTCTTGGTAAAAGACACTGTGAGCCGTAGCAGATTACGGGCAAAGTCCGTATAATCTTCGGCTCAACTTCACGCGCCTGTAGCTCAGTTGGATAGAGTACCAGTTTCCGAAGCTGGGGGTCACAGGTTCGATTCCTGTCAGGCGCGCCATTTTGTTTATCAAACACCTTCTCCCAATCATAAGAAGGCCGGCTTGGTTATGAATCCATTTGCCAGCATATCAGAGCTGGAAAAAAACCTAAACCTTGAATAACACCAGTTTCTCTTGCAGTCTGCCAGCAGCTAGATCCAGTTCATTCCCCACGCCACGCAATTGTTGCGCTCCTTTTGAGGTCAGGTGCACCAGTCGCGAAACCTCGGAAAGATTATGATTAACTTCATCACAAGCGGCTGACTGTTGTTCTGTGGCTGCAGCAATTTCCAGCGTCATTTCAGTCACTTCTTCGATAGCCTGATTAATATCATTTAACGCTGATTCTGCCTGCTGTGCCAACTCTACTGTTTCTGATACGTGTTGACCGCTTAGATCTATTGTATTTAATGCTAGCTGATTACTTTGCTGCATGATGGTTAGTTGCTTACGCATATCAGCCACAACCTGGTGAGTCTGACTCGCCAGATTTCTAATCTGCTCTGTAACGGGGTCTGACTCAGCTTTATTCTTACTGACCGTAGGATTATCTGTGGATTGGCTCGCCAGATGATTGATTTTTAGTGCAATCTCATCAAAAACTGAGATAACTTTCAATATATTATCGACATTTTTTGCCATACTCTGCACGGCAACTTCCGACTGGCGAACCGACTGACTGATGTGATCAATGGTTACAGTTCTTTTTTGAAGAACTTCTGTCCCTACTGTTGTTGCATCATTAGCATATTGCACAAATTGTGATGTTCGTTCAGCACTTGCAGCGATTTGCTGTGCTGATGCAGCCATCTCATTCATCATCAGTACCATATCCTCGATCAGGCTTTCTTGTTCTAACATCTGAATGCTCGTTTCTACACTGATCTGTCGGCCTTCCGAAGATAATTCACTGACATCACTGGCAACTGGAAGCAACTGCTTAACCAGATTTTGTAGCTTTTCAATAAAGGTATTTAATAGAAGAGATAGTTTGCCTGTTTCATCACGATAACTAATATTCAATCGCTGTGTGAGATCGCCTTCTCCTTCAGCTATGGAAGTCACCAGTGTGGTCATTTCTGTCAGTGGTCGGATACTTTTGCGAGCCACCAGCCATATCGTAAACACCCCAAGTAGTGAAAGAAATAAGCCTAATATTGTTGTTGTCGTTATAAACCGTTCTTGTGCGAGTTCAAGGAACTGATTTTGCTTGATTACATCAGCCATCACAATTTCTTCGGGTACTTCCATATATGCAATCCAACGTTGCTCATTGCCCGGCAGATGGAATGGTTTCATGACGATGAATTGTTGCTTGGAGTGTAGAATTCTGGTTTCATCACTGGCCGCCACTTCTCTGAGATTGTCGCGTATTGATGCTTCCAACACTCTCAAGTTCTGACCAATTAAATAAGGATGTTGACTATGTCCTGAGATCACACCTCTGGGACTGACCAATAATGTCCTTCCCCGGCCATCGTATAGTCGTGACTCAACGTCACTGATCACTGATTGCAAGAAGCTGGCAGAGATATCCACACCAGCAATACCGATAAATTGCTCATGCACTTTTATCGGAGCGACAAGACTACTCAATAAGACTTCCTTGTCATCTACAGGGTAAAGATAGGGATCAATTACACAACTTTTGCCACTCTCTTTTGAACAGAGATAATATTCCCCAACTCTGTTGCCGTTCTCATCCAGGTTTTTGTCCTCCAACCCTTCCAGCAAAGCCACCATAAAATCATTATTGTCTCTCGTCACATAGGGCATGAAGCGACCTGCAGCATCACTTCCCTTTGTCTGTTTTGCCAGTTTATCTGCCCCATCAAGTGCATTGGGTTCAAAAGCCACGTAGGTCGCCAGAAAGTTTGGGTGGTCCGATAAAGTTTGCTCAAGCATGCGAATGGCCAACTCTCGTCTATCATGGTTGCCTTCGGACTTCACAACAGCATTCATTGCAGAGGCAACACCCTGTATTGAATGCATTGCAGATAAAAGCGGTGTAGATAATTCCCCGGCTGTATCACTAGCCAGTACCTGAAGATAGTCTTCAACCTGACCACGTGTCACCTCATAACTCTGAGCAGCAAGCGTTTGTTTTATCTTGTCAAACTGCCATAGTCCGACCAAGACCGCCATCAAAACAACGCTAAGAAGCCCGAGTCCAGCCCAGATGCTAAAACGTTGTTGAATGGAAAAATGCATTGTTTATTCCCGACATGTCACATACCGAACACTGGCTGATGCCAGAGCTATCTCAGAGCACTCTAATTACGGTGGACAAATCTGTCACATTTTCTATTACAGCGCAATTATCCCCCCCCCTTTCTCCAAAGGAATCACATACGCTTCAATCAAACGGTGTTGCTCTTAAACCCCATTCAGCAAGGAGCACATGAAAGACATTTTAAGAGTAGGCTAATCATTAACTTTCAGGATGTATGCTCATACTGATGATGCTTTTTTTGCTGTAAGGCATGGGCGACTAATATGCCAATTTCGTACAACACCCACATGGGAATAGCCAACATAAACTGAGAAATAATGTCAGGCGGCGTAATAATAGCGCCAATAACAAACGCACCAACAATGACGTAGGAACGCGCTTGCTTCAATGCCGTCACACTTACCATCCCAGCCGCGACCATCAGTACCACCGCGATAGGTGTTTCAAATGCCAGGCTGAAAGCAATAAAAAGCACAATGATGAAATCTAAATATTTACCAATATCAGTCATCACCGCGACTCCTTCGGGAGCTGTACTGGTGATAAAACCGAACACGACAGGAAAGACCAAGAAAAAAGCAAAAGCCATCCCACAAATAAATAGAAAAACACTGGTGATGACTAAAGGTGCAATAAGATGGCGCTCATTGCTATACAAACCAGGCGCGATGAAAGCCCAGATCTGGTAAAGCGTATAGGGAGATGAAATGATAAAGGCGGCTAACATCACCACCTTGAGAGGAACAAAGAAAGGGGTAGTCACTTCAGTGGCAATCATTTGTCCCCCTGCTGGCAAAGCTTGTAGTAAAGGGGTTGCCAAAAACTGATAAATATCATTTGCAAAGGGAAATAATGCGAGCATGATGAAGAAAATCCCAGCCACAATTTTCAGCAATCGTTGTCGAAGTTCTAACAAGTGACTGAAAAATTCTTCTTTACTACTCACTTAGCGATTCCTTCTGTTGGGTCACACTTTTTTTATGCTCAGCGACTTTGGTTGTTGTAGCACTAGGGTTTTCCCTGGCTGTTTCTGAAGCAGGCGTTTCAGAGCGGCGAATCACTTCGGCAACCGGCTGCATGCCTTTACGAAGCTCATCATTCAAGCCTTCTTTTTGTTGTTTTAGCTCTTCCTGCAACCGTAAAAGATCGTCAGATCTCATTTCTTGATCGATATCGTCTTTAACAGCCGTCATAAACCGTTGAATACGCCCCACCATCACACCTAGAGTCTGCGCTACCTTTGGAAGTTTAGCGGGACCAATAACAACCAGCGATACCAATAGAATGACGATAAGCTCGGGGAAGGCGATATTAAACATAGTCAAATACGCTGGTGTTACTGTTTATGCCTGGCTTTGTTATTCACACTGTCAGTTTGATTGACAGCATGATCGATAACACTGATGTCTTGCTCTTCACTCATCGCTTGTTTAAATCCTTTGACAGCACCGCCCAAATCTCCACCTAAATTCCGTAATTTTTTGGTGCCAAAAACAAGCGCTACAACCGCCAGAACAACGAGCCAATGCCAAATACTAAAAGACCCCATTTAACTGTCTCCTTAAATGATGTGGATATACTAAGTTTCTATAATTATGATTGGGCGTACGTAATCAAAGCCGTGATCGCTCCAGTGTCTCACTCGGACACTCCCCGAATAGCTCACGGTAATAACGTGCGAACAAACTCATATGCCAAAACCCCCAATGCGATGCCACACAGGCGATATTACTGATTTGCTCCGACTTGTATTGAAGCTCAGCCCGAATCTTGTGAAGACGAATATTTCGCATATAAGCAACAGGAGTGATGCCAAGCACTTGCTGAAAAGCATGGTTCAATGTCCGGCGACTAATATTCAGAGTGGTACAAATTTCACCAATGGTAATGGGATCACAATGCTGGGCTAGCGTGAGCTCACGTACACTTTTGACGATATAGCGATGTACTCTGTACTCATGTCGTCGGCCGTTGTTGTTGCTGACCGCTGACAGTGCCTGCACACACACACTGAAAACGGTATCTTCAAAGTGTCGCCAACTGTTTGGATGACTGGTGCCATCATCAAGATTTTTCGCCATATGCTCTGTGCCGATGTATAAGATTGCCAACAAACGGCTTTGTATAGCAGGAGGAAGCGCCTCTACTGGATTTGCCCTATCCATAATGGGGCGAAGATCCACCTTTTCTACTCTTTCTGCATATTCCTCTAGCCTTTGCTCAGCAATGACGGCAACATTGATTTCAGACGAATGTGAAGTCCTGAATAAGAGTTCATCATTTTTATCCAGAGTAATCAGCGAATTTTTGTCTAGCTTACTGCCACACCATAAAGCCTCACCCTCAACAATAGTTGGTAATCCAATCACATAACTGCCTGGTGGTGGACTGGCAAGCTCATCCACAGAACGATTCATCGCTTCACGAAAGATCTGTACTCCCTGACAAGCAACACTGGTCACCGTACCTGAAAACTGCCCTTTATCTAGTTGCGTGTAATCTTGTGACCACATTGGCAAAGCTGCTGCTTGCTCTAAGACATCAGTTAATTTAGAGCGTACTGCTTTTATTTCAATTTTAGCTAGGTCGTCATCTACCCATATCTTTTCTTGATTCATATTTCTCTCCCTCGGAACCAAGCCATCAAACAAACCATAACTTATTATTTTTATTAAGAATATATTGGTTTACCTGTCTTATTATTTTTATCAGGTTGATAACTGGCACTTACGATAATAGGCCTTTTCTGGGATAGCTAATAGTAGAAATCGGCAATATGTCAGTCTGAATAATGAACTGAGTTTGATCATGGCTGTAGGGAGAGGACCAGTATCATCACTCAGACCATCGATGAACCATCATGGCATGAGCGAAGAATTGAGCAGATGACAGACTATCGAAGGTAAAACAGACAGTTAGCCCAATCATCACTCATCCACTCACATGTTAGATAACATCCTCACTGTGTTATGCCGTTAACACAAAGTTTCAATTGAAATAGCGTTTGACTAGCAAGAATCGGCAACATCAATAGTAGTTATCCCCATTCTGATACTTCAATGCCAGTTTTTGATACGGCAGGGATTTCCCTCTGGCTATAGTTGTTACGAAATTATTTCATCAACAACAAGTGACCGGCAGGTCCGAGGAGGTAGAGAGTGAGAGCAGATACACACGCTGGTGATTATAGCCAGACATCGACTGTTGAGAACAGCTCAACATGTGTGCCTGATGCGATTAGTTTTTCTGAGTCAAAATCATCAGGACAGCGATTTGCCATTATGTTATCGGCAATAACCATAGGTGTTGCAACAGGCATTGCACTGAATACACAAGCGTCATCGATGCTGACGGCAATGTTTTTCGTTTTAACTTTTGTTGGTGGCCTGTTATCCACTTGGTCTCCATGTGGGTACTCAAGCCTGAGCCTGCTGCGACCAGCCGGGAAATATTCTTTTGGTTCAGTCGCTCGCTGGACCCCCACCTTCATTACTCATGCGATTGGCTATGCCATCGGTGCACTCATGTTGGGTGGTGCACTAGGTTTAGTGGGTGCTTTCTTATTCGAACAGTTAGCTTTCAGTCATATGATAATGGGACTGGCGATACTAGCAATTGGTTATGGGGCACATCAACTTGGCTTTCTAAAAATGCCCTACCCACAGCGTCGAGCTCAGGTTCCACATGATGCTCGTTTTCGTTTTCGCTCCTCAACAATTGGCCTGCTTTATGGCTATGCGCTGGGGATGAACTACCTGACTTACGTACAGACACCGATCCTCTACATCGTGACCGGTGCTGCGTTGCTGAGTGCTGATGTCACTACAGCAATCACTATCATCGCCATCTTCAACATCGGGCGCTGTCTGCCTGTTGCGGTGAACTTTCTGCCTATTTCCAACCAGTCCGTTCAAGCTTGGCTAGCGAAATGGCAGGAACGTGCTGTTGAACTGGATGGGTTTCTTCTGCTGTCAATCGGTGCAGCCGCATTAACCATGTTATCGCTGTAAACACAGGTGAGACCTCATCCTTAACTCATAATAAACCAAAATAGTTTGGAGAAGATATGACACTATTTAACCTTAAATCAAAGCTGCGACAAAAAAGTCTAGCAGGGGGCATTGCTACGGCAGCGCTGATGGCTACCACTTATCCAGCACTAGCTGATATTGCTGTTGAACAACAGACCATTGAAGTTGCCCCAGCCAGTGACTCAAAGCGTGTTTATGTCACTGACCCTGGCCATTTCCAGATGACCTCTCAGGTGTTCACCATCGACGGTAACAACAACAAGATCCTGGGTATGTCTGATGCCGGTAAGCTGCCTCATGTGCTGCTCGGTGACCAGGGTAACTTCATGGCGATTGCTAACACCTGGTATGACCGCATCGCCCGGGGTAACCGTGATGATTACATCGAAGTCTTTGATACACAGACTCACGATGTGACAGCAGACATTGATATCCCTGAAGGTCGCTTCCTGACCGCTGTTTTTACCCACATGGCAACGCTGAGCACTGATGACAAGCACATGATGTTCCAGCAGTTTTCACCGATACCGGCAGTGGGTCTGGTTGATCTGGAACAAAACAAGTTCGTCAAAATGATGGATACCCCGGACTGTTACCACCTGTTCCCGGCACCGGAACAGAACGTGTATATGCACTGCCGTGACGGTTCAATGCTGAAAATCAATTACGACGATGAGGGTAATTCCACTCAGACTCACAGCGAAGTGTTCCATCCGGAAGACAGTTATCTGGTCAATGAGCCTTACTACTCGGATGTCACTAACCGTCTGGTATGGCCGGATTACGAAGGCCGTATCTATCGGGCAACCCTGACTGCTGAT
>NZ_DIAC01000032.1:58713-60555 GCF_002414625.1 Methylophaga sp. UBA5088
CCCTGACTGCTGATGGCGCTGAATTCAAGGAGCCTATCGAAGTCTTCACTGAAGAAGAGAAAGCAGACAGATGGCGTCCAGGTGGCTGGCAGCTGGTCACTGTTCATAACGACAGTAATGAACTGTACCTGCTGGCAGATCAGCGTGGTGAATTCACCCACAAAACACCAAGCCGTTACGTGTTTGTAGTCGACGCCGATACCGGTGAACGCCTGCGCAAGATGGAACTGAACCATGAAATCGATTCCATTGCTGTCAGCCAGGACGACAAACCGTATCTGTTCGCCTTATCCGCTAACGAACAGACTCTGTACACCTTTGATGCTAAGACAGGTAAGAAAATCGGCGAAACGGCAGGACTCGGCCGCTATCCGCACATTCTCACCCTGCCTCAGGATAGCGAGTAAGACATGAACTGGCTTACTAACGATCCTGCCCTGTCAGTACTGGCCACACTTTTTGTGGGGCTGGTACTGGCGGTAGCAGCCATTTCCAAGTTGCGTAGCCCTGACGAGTTCCAGGGTGTGGTCGACAACTACCGTTTGTTGCCGGGCTTTCTGGTTAAACCGGTAGCCAAGCTTCTGCCTTGGATTGAACTGGCATGTGCCGTCGCTTTGATGGTGCCGCCTGTACGTGAAATAGCTGCCTGGGTAGCAGTGGGACTGTTCGTGATGTTCTCGCTGGCATTGGCCATCAATGTCGGCAGGGGCCGAACCCATATTGACTGCGGTTGTGTAAGACGTCCGACCAGTCGGAGCCGAATCGGCATGTTCCATGTGCTGCGTGCGCTCTTTCTTGCCGGCGTCAGCATCTACATCGCTTTTAGTTCACTGGAAATAGCCAATATCTCCCTCGCATCGTGGCTGATTGGTATGGCCTCAGCAGCACTGCTGGCCATGCTTTATATAGCTGCAGATGTGATGGTGGGATTGCCAAATTCCCGTGAATCAAGAACTTAATTTTTTAGTAAGGAAAATTTACAATGAGTTTCGATATTCTTATTGCTTCAAATGTGTTGCTTTGGGCAGCTTTTCTGGCTCTGGCTGCACTTATGGTAGGTGTTATTCGCCAAATTGGTCTGCTACACGAACGGTCAGCACCACTGGGTGCCATGATGGTCGATCACGGACCCGATATTGGTGACAAATCACCTGTGTTCAACGTGAAAACCTTCACCGATGAAAAAGACTTGCTGGTCGGTCGCGCTATCACGCCTGGACGTCCAAGCCTGTTGATGTTCACCGGTCCTTCCTGCCCTGTTTGTGCCAAGCTGCTGCCAATTATTCGTGATGTCGCAGCAAGTGAAGGCGCAGATGTCATTCTGATCAGTGACGGTACGGCTGCTGAACACCGTGAGTTCCTGAGCAACCACCCACTGAAAAATGAGTATTACGTGAACTCACCAGAAATTGGCATGCGCTACCAGGTTTCCAAAGTCCCTTACGGTGTACTGCTGGATGCCGATGGCGTGATAAAAGGCAAAGGTCTGTGCAACACACGTGAGCATGTTGAAAGCCTGTTTGAAACCGTACGACTGGGTCACGCTTCACTGCAGAGCTACCTCAAAGACAGCTCTACTGCCAAGGAAGTGACAGTGGGCGAGCAACTGCACTAATCATTGATTTGAGAGTAGAACCAAAAAACATAACGGAGAAGGCAAATGACAAAGAAATTAGGATTTGACGCTGCTATTGAGAAACTGAGCCGTCGTACCGCAAACAAAACCGGTCGTCGTGGCTTCGTGGGTAAACTGGGTGGCTTCCTGGTAGGTGCGACACTGCTTCCCTTGCTGCCAGTTGATCGCCGTGGTCGTCTGAACAGCGCCCACGCCGCTGACGCCAG
>NZ_DIAC01000032.1:60657-76818 GCF_002414625.1 Methylophaga sp. UBA5088
GCGCCCACGCCGCTGACGCCAGTGACCTGGATGCGGCCAGAGCAGGTTGGCAACCACAGGATCAGGATCCACAAGCCTGTGACTACTGGCGGCACTGTTCTATCGACGGGAACGTCTGTGACTGCTGTGGTGGTACGCTGACTTCCTGTCCTCCGGGCACCAGCCTGTCACCGAGCTCATGGGTGGCCAGCTGTTACAACCCGGGTGACGGTCAGACTTACCTGATCGCTTACCGTGACTGCTGTGGTAAGCAAACCTGTGGTCAATGTGCGTGTCTGAACACAGAAGGTGAACTGCCGGTTTACCGTCCTGAGTTCTCCAACGACATCGTATGGTGCTTCGGTGCAGAAAATGATGATATGACCTATCACTGCACCATCTCACCAGTCGTTGGTAAAGCCAGCTAAGTTGGCCTGAGGCATTCTTACATCATGAAGATCAGAATCCTCGTCATGTTGGCATGCACGGTATTTTCCGTGCATGCCAGTTTGGCTGATGACACAATCAAGCGGAGTGATTATCAACGTCCCGAGGCCATTCCGGCGCCGGACTCCAACCCGCTTACTATAGAAAAAACAACGCTGGGTAAAGCCCTGTTTTTTGACCCGCGTTTGTCCCGAGATAAAGGTATGTCCTGTGCGACCTGCCACTCACCGGATCATCGCTGGAGCGATGGCCGCGTTGTGCCGCTGGGTTCGGAAGAACTTGAGCAGCCGAGACGAACGCCCACTGTCATGAACAGCGCCTGGCTTAAAGCATTAATGTGGGATGGCCGAGCCAACTCACTGGAAGCGCAGGCAGTGCTTCCCATCACCACGCCACACGAAATGAACTACAACATGGATGAATTAGTTCAGCGACTAGGTGAAATTAAAGGTTATCGCCCCTTATTTGAGTCTGCCTATGGTGATGCAGAAATCACTACACAGCGCATTGCGATGGCATTAGCGACTTTTCAACGTACCTTGGTCTCCAATGTTTCAAGCTTTGATCGTTGGGTAGAAGGTGATGATGAAGCTATCAGTGTCAGTGCTCAACGTGGTTTTCAAGTATTTAACAATAAAGCCCAGTGCGCCGCTTGTCATAAGTCATGGCGTTTTACTGATGATAGTTTCCATGACATTGGGCTGGATAGCCCGGATCTGGGTCGTGGCAATACCATCCCTGTCGAGGTGACGATTATGCAGCATGCTTTTAAAACCCCGACCTTACGTGATCTGCCAGAAAACGGACCTTTTATGCATGATGGTTCCATGACCAATCTGGAGCAAGTGATCAAACATTATGAAGACGGTGGTCTCAAACGTCCCAGCCTGTCTAAAGAAATGTCGCCATTTGAACTAACTGAACAACAAAAAGCCGATCTGATTGCCTTTTTGAAAACCTTAAATGGTGGTCCATTAGCACTTTCTCCACCCGAATTACCCGAGGAGTAGCATACGTGAACAGACAAGTAACACTTTGGCTCATGACTATAGCTTGCATTATGAGTACGCTCATTCTACCCGTTGCCAGTGCCGAACAAGCAAGCGACTCAGAACAGATTATTCGAGAGTTATCGCTGACCCATCACGATTTCGATGAATGGCACTTTACCCCGCAAGTCAATGACAAACTACTGATTCATAACAAAGCGAATATCGCACACAGTATTTATGTCACCTACCCCGATGGCAAAGTGGTGAACTTAGGCGTACAGCTTCCGGGAGAAACCGTCAGCTTGACTATTCCAGCAGCCGGTGATTACCTTTTGCAATGCTGGATACATCCGGTTATCAGAGCCGAAATGACGGTAGCTCCCTGATATTTGCTGTTTATCTGCTGGAGGTACTAATGGCAGAAAATCAACGAGACACTAACCATCAATTAGACGATCCCGGAAAACGGGAAACCTTTCGTCATCTATTCAAACGTTTTGGAGTGGTACTGGTGGGTACCATCATTGGACAATCCATGATTCTATCCCGTCCAGCACGCGCTGCAGAAGCGCTTCGCCCACCAGGCGCATTGCCGGATCTGGACTTCGACTCATCATGTATACGATGTGGCTTATGTGTTGAAGACTGCCCCTACGATATTCTGAAGTTAGCCAGTTGGGCTGACCCTGCTCCACAAGGCACGCCTTATTTTGTAGCCAGAGAAGAACCGTGCCGGATGTGCACCGATATTCCCTGTGCCAAGGCCTGCCCAACCGGTGCACTTGATCGTCATATGACCGATATAAAAAAAGCGGATATGGGCGTCGCTGTACTTGTTGACCATGAAACCTGCCTCAATTACAAAGGTTTGACCTGTAGTATTTGCTGGCGAGTTTGCCCCATTCGTGATGAAGCCATCACCATTGAACCTATCCAGACTGAGGCAGGAAAATTGATGATTCCTACCGTGCATTCAGACATCTGTACTGGATGCGGCACCTGTGAAAAACATTGTGTCTTGTCTGAAGCAGCAATTCGCGTACTTCCACGCGAACTGGGCTTAGGCTTGTCTGGCAGGAATGCCGTTGGGAGGAGCTAAGTATGTTACATCGTCTGAAGCGTGGTCTCTATCGGCATCGCTGGTTGTTGACGCGCCGTATCGTACAAATCTCCATTTTACTTGCCTTTATTGTTGCAATACCGGGTTATGGCAAGATTGCTGATGGCAATTTATCGTCTAGTCTCTGGTTTGAACAACTCAAACTGACCGATCCTTTTATTCTTCTCCAGTCTTTTTTTGCAGGTTCCCCTATTGCCTTGCCCGCGCTTATGGGGGCGATACTGGTCGGAGGATTTTATGCCTTCTTTGCCGGTCGTCTTTACTGTAGCTGGGTATGTCCCATCAACTTACTGACTGATTTAGCCTATTGGTTACGTAAACGTCTCAATGTTAAAGGCAATATGAATTTATCGCGTCATTTACGACTCTGGATCTTAGCCTTATCTCTGGTGCTTTCTTTTTTAGGCGGGACCTTGGCGTGGGAAATAGTGAACCCTATTACACGATTCCAGCGAGAGTTAATATGGTTTTCTTTAAGTGGGGCGATGCTGCTAGGCGCTTTGTTTTTGTTTGATTTATTTGTCAGTCGTCGTGCCTGGTGCGGCCATCTGTGCCCAGTAGGTGCTTTCTATGGCATTTTAGGACGCTATGGTCGACTCAAAGTGACATCCACACCGACAGAAAGCTGTGATACCAGTGGCTGTTCACGTTGCGTTGCTGTTTGTCCTGAACCACATGTACTGGCTCCCGTAGTGTCCAAACAAGCCTTATCCGTTACTTCAAGTGATTGTACTCGTTGCGGTGCTTGTCTTGATGAATGTAGCGAGGGAGTACTGTCAATGAAAATTGACTTAGTGGGGATGGCGAATAGAAAAGCTGACGATTAAATAAAAAGATAAAGGTGGGCGGCAAACCACCACACCTTTATAACAGGGGATACAAGAGGAAGCTGAAAGGTATTTTTATTCTGCTTGTTTCACGGTGCCGCGCATCATAAATGTGTGACCAGGGAATGAGCAGAAAAAGCTATAGTCCTCATTTTTATTTAACACACTCGTTTTAAAGGTTGTTGAGGCACTTTCACCGCCACCGATGATCGGTGTGAATGCGAGCACACGCTCATCATCCTTTGGAAGGAAATCATTTTCGAGCCCTTCTGGTGCACCGGCTTGAGCAATGGCATTCACATCTGAAGTCTTGGCTAATACCCAGTTATGACCAAGCCCATCTTTAGATAGCTTACCTGTATGCGTGAAATTGACAGTAAATTCATCACAATCAGATGGCACAGTGATTGTCTTAGTGTTGTATGACCATGAATCACCCGCAGTAATTTCTACTTCACAAGTATTGGCACTTGCTAAGTTAGGTAAGGCAAATGCTAAAGGAATAAAAAAATAAGAAAAACGCATATTAACTCCATGAAAAAAATCACAATGTGAGCAATAAGTTTAATGGCAGCGTTTATATCTCAGTAGCAAAAATGGGCATTGTTCGAGTCATGTCATGTTTCTTAGCGAATGTTTGAATCCCACCATCATAAAAGCCGAAACAAAACTATTTTCGACGTTCAAATTGAGAGAGCTAATGGTGCTACTTTTTCTACTAAACTCCCCTCCGCTCCTCTAGCGACACAAAGCTCCAATCGCATGCGACTAACCGCTATGTAGAGATAATGGGCTATTTACCTGAAAATCTGGGGTAATTATCAGCTGCTGCCAGCTATGTAATCATTTTTAATATGCTCTCCAATACAAAGGAGAGAGAAATGAATGTTTTATTAATAGGTGCTGTTGCTATGATTGCAGCATTGATTCTATCGGCATGGTTAATGACATTTGCCAGATGGTTTCCCATCAAAGGGATAGACGGCGACTTTTTAGTCGATTACAAAACCATGATCAGGGCTCACGTAGATTATGCACTCATGGCATTATTCAGCTTAGGTTTTTTATGGCGCTGCGACTGGGGCCGATATTGAGTTATCAAAGTTCGCCTGTCTTTGTTTCGCCATTGGCGGATTCACTAACCCAACCATTTTTGTGATTGCCGCTTTTGATATCGATTTCTGGAATAAAACTATCTGGAAAATATTCTCAGCATTGAGCTTTATTATTACAACTATTGGCTTTGTCTGGATTGCCTTCAGATTACTTATGTTTGCAATTCAGTAGAAGTAACAATACTGCTATTAAGACTATAGAGTCCCTAATAATGACGCTCTATTTAGTCATAATGTCACTTTAATTTATCCATTTTGTGAAAAGAGACGAATTAAAAAAACTGACATTGATACATTATTAATAAGCAAAAAGATCTATAGATAATTGATTTTAATATAAATTATTAGATACAACCTTCTACTGATATAAAAAATTCTGACTAAATTTGCTTTTGTCATAAATCTTTAACTTAAGACCGATACTCTGTTCGAGTTAAAGATTTTTATTGCTTAATTAACTAGTCAGGAGTTTCTATGAAACTATTTGCAAAAAATGCAAAGTCAGTTTTTCTTATCACTGCCCTTGTTGGTGCGATGTCATCAACTGCTGCACATGCCGAACTGAAGTTGAACGGTTCTGGTGCCAGTTTTCCAGCCCCTCTTTATAACAAATGGTTTAAAGATTACAGCAAGCAAACTGATGGTGTGCGTGTAGATTACCAATCTAAAGGTAGTGGCGCAGGTATTCGTGATTTCATCAATGAAACAGTTGACTTTGCAGCAAGTGACGCGGCGATGAAAGACAGCGAAATCGAGCAAGTCAAAAAAGGTGCGATTCTGTTACCAATGACAGCCGGTGAAGTGGTTCTGTCTTACAACCTGGAAGGTGTTAAAGAATTAAAACTGCCACGTGATGTTTACCCAGCCATTTTCATGGGCAAAATCACTCAATGGAATGACCCAAAAATCCAAGCAGCCAACCCAGGTGTTAAATTACCTGACGAAAAAATCACTGTAGTCGTTCGCTCTGACTCAAGTGGTACAAGTTATGTTTACACCAACCACTTGTCTGCCATCAATGCAGAATTTAAAGAAACTATCGGTGCAGCTAAATCACCTAACTGGCCTTCTTCTGCATTAATCGTCAAAGCGCCAAAAAATGATGGTGTGACAGCGACTATCAAACAAACGCCTGGTTCAATTGGTTACATTGAATATGGCTTTGCAAAATTAACCAAAATGCCAACCGCTATTCTTGAAAACCAAAAAGGTAAATTCGTTGAAGCCGGTGGTGAAACAGGTGCTGCTGCATTAGCAACAACAACGTTCCCAGAAGGTAATTTACCAGGTAGTGATGTACCTGATTTACGTGCTTGGTCTACTGACCCTGCTGGTGAAGATGCTTACCCAATCGCCTCGTTCACATGGTTGTTGGTCTACAAAGATCAAGAAGATGATAAAGCAAAAGCTTTACGTGACTTAATCGAATACATGGTAACAACAGGTCAAGAATCATCTGAAGCAATGGGTTATATCCCACTACCAGAAAACGTGGTTGAGAAAGTTCGCAACGCAGCGAAAATGATCAAGTAATCACATCGTTGAAAACTCAGATAAAAATGCTGCAAGGCTGGAAAGTCCTTGCAGCATTTTCTCTGTTTTTACACGCCATAAAACATGTTTAAAAACACGAATGAATAATTGATAGGAACGCACATGGTTTACGATCCATTTAAAGAAGCCAGCAGTGATAAAACACTGTCTGCTCCGCCATCATCGACGGATTACTTAAAAGACTCGGTATTTCGTTCTTTTGCTTATTTTTGCGCCCTATCGATTGTCCTTTTGGTTGCCTATATCGTTTTTGAATTAGGTTCACAGGCATTACCGGCCATCAAAACACATGGCCTTGGCTTTATTACTGGTACTACATGGGATACCAACCAAGGGGTGTTTGGTGTGTTACCTGAAATTTGGGGCACATTATATAGTTCGCTCTTAGCTTTACTTCTGGGTGGTTTATTAGGTGTTTCAATAGCGATCTTCCTGACTCAAGGATTTGTACACGCTAAGTTCGAAATGATTTTCAGAACCGTCATCGAATTGTTAGCAGCTATCCCCTCTGTTGTTTATGGTTTATGGGGCATTTATGTACTGATTCCATTGATAAGACCTGGCGCTGAGTGGTTACATGACACCTTAGGCTGGTTTCCCCTATTTGGCACAGAGTTGAGTGGTCCAGGTCTTGCTCCTGCGGCATTGGTACTCGCTATTATGATTTTACCTACCGTAGCAGCGATTTCTGCAGATGCTTTCCGCCGTATCCCCTACAAAGTGAAAGAAGCCGCTTACGGTATGGGCGCTACCAAGTGGGAAGTCATTTTAAAAGTAATGCTCCCTACAGCCTCTTCCGGCATTTTGGCTGGTTTAGTGCTTGGATTCGGTCGCGCTCTTGGTGAAACCATGGCGCTCGCCATGTTGATTGGTAACGTCAACAATATCGATGTTTCACTGTTTGCTCCGGCCAATACCTTAGCGTCACTTCTTGCTTCTACTTTCCCTGAAGCAGGTGAAATCGAAATACAGGCTTTAATGTATGCCGCGCTGGTTCTACTGGTCATCACCTTTATGGTCAACGTTGTCGGTTTGGCAGTACAGCAATACACCATGCGTAAGTTTGAGGGTAAAAAATGAGTCAAATACAATTAGAAGAGCAGGTATTGCCACCAAGAATTCAGTTACCGGCTCTAGAAAAAAATATTTTTGAAGTCAGGGCATTAAAAAACTACTTTCTGACATCCTTAGTTTGGTTGTTAGCTGTTCTAGCCAGTATCCCTCTATTTTCAGTGATTTATATGCTACTCGTACAAGGTGGCGCCAGACTGGATATGGAAGCGATTACCGCCCTGCCACCCGCTGGTTTTGAAATGGGTGGTGGCTTTGGTAATGCCATTGTCGGTACATTAACCATGGTGGGTATTGCCTCGGCCATCAGTATTCCTATTGGCATTATGGCAGCACTGTATTTATCGATACTTAATCCTTCCAGCAAAATAGCAACCATCTCACGCTTTTTAGCCAAAGTATTGACGGGCTTTCCTTCAATCCTGGCGGGTGTTTTTGTTTATGCCGTTATCGTTATCACAACAGGGACTTACTCTGCCTGGGCAGGTGGTGTGGCCTTAGCTGTTCTGATGTTGCCTACGGTGACTTTGGCAGCAGAAGAAGCCATGAAACAAGTACCACAAAAAATGAAAGATGCCGCGTTTGGTATGGGGTGTACGCGTACACAAGTCATATTAAAAGTGGTTTTACCTACAGCATTACCCGGCATTTTGACCGGTGTGATATTGGCTGTAGCGGGTGCCGCTGGTGAGTCAGCTCCGTTACTGTTTACTGCCTTGTTTAGTAATTACTACATGGCTGAACTGGCAGAGCCAACAGCCTCTTTATCCATTTTGATTTACAACTTCTCCGGCATGCCGTTTGAGAATCAGATTGAGCTTGCTTGGGCAGCCTCTCTGGTACTTGTAATACTCGTCCTCTTTTTCAATATTCTGGCCCGCGTTGTCGGCAGATCGAAATTTAAAGAATAACGTAAGGAAAACCTATGAATATGCAAACCGATACCGCTGAATTTATTGCTGAAAAGTACGTCCCAAAAGGCCCTGTGGTTTTAGATTGCCATGTAAAAAATATCTACTATGGCGACTTCAGAGCGGTCAGAGACACCACCATTCCTATTGAGAAAAATAAAGTCACCGGCTTTATTGGTCCATCAGGTTGCGGTAAAAGTACCGTTCTACGCAGCATGAATCGTATGAATGATCTGATCGACTCCTTCCGTTTTGAAGGTCATATCCAATATCACAAACATGATATCTACAGCAAAAAGGTCGATGCGGTCATCGTCAGACGTTATATCGGCATGGTGTTCCAGTTACCTAATCCTTTTTCTATGAGCATTTACGATAATGTTGCCTTTGGTCTGAGACTGAATGGCTATAAAGGCGATGAAGAAGAGATGGTCGTAAAAGCACTAAAACGTGCGGCTATCTGGAATGATGTTAAAGATAAATTAAAAAACAGCGGATTATCTTTATCAGGTGGTCAGCAACAACGTTTGTGTATTGCCAGAGCCATTGCCACAGAACCTGATGTGTTATTAATGGATGAACCTTGTTCAGCTCTAGACCCGATTGCAACACGTCAGATCGAAGAGTTGATGGTAGAACTGAAACAACACTACAGCGTGGCTTTAGTCACACATAATATGCAACAAGCCATGCGTGTGGCTGATACAACAGCGTTTCTGGGTGTGGATATTTCACAAGGTGGTCGTACTGGCTATCTAGTAGAAATGGACGATACCAAAAAGATTTTTGAAGATCCTCAACAGTTATTAACCAAACAGTATGTGCGAGGTGAGTTTAGTTAATCTAAACCATTATTATGGGTTCATCATCACTTAATGCTGTTCACAGTGCGACACAACATGATCTGACAGGCAATATTGCTCGACTCAATATTAGCGCTGTCAGATCACGTCTGCTTGATACTCAAAAACACTTTGATAAGATTAATAAAACCCTCACCGTACAAAGAACACCCCCCTCTAATGAAGTGATTGAAAATATTGTTGCCGGCTACGCCAAGATAGATTTTTATCTGGCGAATGGCATTGATCTTTTCGCCATGGGTAATTCACATTTACTGTTAGAACTTAATCACATAGTGCTTTATCACACTTCATCAATATCTGAAGAAGAATCGCAGCATCAATTTGAAGCAACAAAGGCCCACTTCTACGCAGCACGTAATGGTGGTATTGGTCAGCTTATGGACTGGTTGGCACTCAATCAACATACCAATATTTGGAAGCGAACGGCCGGTTTATTCACTAATATACTGAGTCAGCCCCAGCTGTTTCTGGAAGGCAATCATCGTACAGGTTCGCTCATCATGAGTTATTTATTGATGCATGAAGGCTATCAACCGTTTGTGTTGTCTTACGAGAATGCCAGACATTTTTTCGAGCCTGCTGAACTGACCAAAAAACGTCGTAAGAAATCATTAGTCGACGATTTTATTTATCTGCCAAAACAAACACGTAAATTTGCCAAGCTGCTGAAAGACGAGCAAAAAAGACAATCTTTTTTGAAAAATTAGCTAGTGATAACGGGTCGTAGACGTTTTTTCTTTTAATTCACCGCGATTGGATTCAATAATTCTCTGAAACTTCTCCGGATCTTTACGAAGAATATCGATATATTCACTGACCAAGTCATGCCACTGATTACCACCATGAATAGCAAACTTTTCCAAAGCAACTAATAATAACTTGGCTGCCACTCTAAGTTCTTTGCTATCAGCCTCACCATACCATCCAAGCAACTCATTATAGAGTTCTTCGATTTTTTCCAGAGGCGTAAACTCCACAACCATTCCTTCAGAATCTTTGTCACTCATCTCAGCACTCTTTAAATGAAGTTGTCTCTGGGCAAACAGTTATGTAGAAAAAAGCACTCACACCAGTTACTTAGCATATTTTTGAATTTTTCGATGTGGCGTCTTCTCAGCTACTTCCGCCAACAGAGCTTCATGTCCAGAGTTTTGTTTAAGCACTTTACAGATCCAAGCGGCCGTATCTTGCCCCAAGGCATCCAAATCAGGGTTCATGTACATACTCTCTAACTGCTCAGTAAATAAAGCCATAAGCTCAGGGTCATGAATATTTTCATGAAAAGAAGCTCGCGCGGCCAGTCGCTGTGTGTAGCTATCACCTGTTTGTATCATCCGCATATACATCTGAACTTCAAACGGTTTTTCCGGTTGTTCGATAACCACATGACTTAACTGACGCTGGACCGAAATATAAGTACTTAAGTCGCTCAAGGCCTTTTTGGCATGTCGTTTAACTTTTGACTCCGCTGCTTTTTTTGCTAACAGTTCAAGCGTCGATGTGTATTTTGGGTTACCACTGTATCCTAGCGCTCTTACCTCATAGGCCATCAAATTTCGCTTATCTGAGTCATATAGCTTTTCTTGGTAATTCGCCAATAAATCGGCTTCCAACACATCATATAAGCGAGGATCTGAGATACCTGACCACTGTAATCGTTCCAAGACAGTCTCTTTGCGTTCTTGTGAACCTGTTTGCACCACATTTAATACTGCATCAATCTGCTCATCTTTACTCTGATAAGCCGCAGCATTCATTGAAAGTGCGGTGAATAGTAATGGAATAAGCTTCTTCCCTAAAGTCATAAGTTATCCTTTTAGTTCCATCGTTGAAAAATAAGTGACGTGTTAATACCGCCAAATGCAAAGTTATTCGACATCACATAATCGGTATGAATTTGCCTGGGAGCATTCATGATGTAATCCAGCGTGCCACAATCGGGATCGACTTCATCCAGATTTGCCGTCGCATGAAACCAATCACTGTTCATCATTTCAATAGCGACCCAGGCTTCTAATGCACCACATGCACCTAATGTATGACCAGTATAACTTTTAAATGAGCTTATCGGCGTACTGGAACCAAACACGGCTTCGGTTGCCGTGGTTTCAGCAATGTCTCCACGATCGGTAGCCGTTCCATGAGCACTGATATAGCCAATATTTTCAGGCTCAATAGCGGCATCTTGTAGCGCTAATTCTATGGCCTTTTGCATGGTAGCGGCTGAAGGTTGAGTCACATGACTGCCATCCGAATTTGTGCCAAAACCAATCAGCTCAGCATAAATAGTCGCCCCTCTGACTTGAGCATGTTCCAGCTCTTCCAAGATCAAGGTGCAGGCTCCTTCACCTATAACCAATCCGTCTCTGTCTTTATCAAAAGGTCTGGGAGATAAATGTGGTGTGTCATTCTTAATACTGGTGGCATATAAGGTATCGAACACTGCGGCTTCAGTCGCACATAAGGCCTCACAGCCACCCGCAATCATAATTGTTTGTTGACCGGCTTTGATGGCCTCATAAGCATAGCCAATGGCCTGACTGCCAGAAGTACAGGCACTTGATGTTGTTAATACACGACCTCGCAAACCAAAATAGATACCGATATTCACGGGAGAGGTATGCGCCATCATTTTAATATAAGAGTTTGCATTCAATCCTTCGCATGAGTGATTCAATAGCATATTGCCAAAATCGGCGACAGCACCGGTATCACCAGCCGAAGAGCCATATGCCACACCAACATCGCCACTATTAAGAATGGGATCATTGAGTAAACCAGCTTTATCTAAAGCCAACTCGGTACTCAACACGGCTAACTGAGCGACCCGTCCCATGCTCCGTAAATCCTTACGCTTATAATGCGCCGGCATTTGAAAGTCCCGAACGGGTGCGCCAAGGCGCGTATTTAACTCAGCATATTTATCCCACTCATCAATGCGGCAAATTCCCGTTGTCATCGTTTCCAGGTGATGGCGAATAGTGGCCCAATCATTTCCTATAGGCGAAAAACCCGCTACGCCTGTTACAACTACGCGTTTCATCAGACCATTCCACCATTCACTGAAATGACTTGGCGCGTAATATAGGCAGCACCTTCTGACATTAAAAAACTCACCGTCGCTGCGACTTCTTCGACTTTACCAACACGTTGCATCGGTATTAGTTTCATCGCTTCATCCATGAAAACATCTTCTGTCATCTCTGTATCAATTAACCCCGGCGCGACACAGTTCACTGTGATTTTACGTTTAGCTAATTCAATAGCGAGGGCTTTGGTCGCACCGATAATACCGGCTTTGGCAGCACTATAATTAACCTGTCCACGATTACCAGCCACGCCAGAAACGGATGACATAGTGACAATCCGACCTGGTTTACGTCTTCTCACCATCGGCATGGTGAGTGGTTGTAATACATTATAAAAACCATCAAGGTTCGTTCTTAATACCAGATCCCATTCTTCACCAGGCATAGCAGGAAAAGCATTGTCTCGTGCAAGGCCAGCATTACAAACCACACCATAATAAGCACCATATTCTTCAACATCCGCTTCAAGCACTGCCTGGCATTGCTCTCTATCAGCTATATCAAACTGTAATATGCGAACCTGCCGACCAAGGGCTTTAACCTCTTCAGCCACGGCCTCAGCTTCAGTCCACTTGCTACGGCAATGCAGCACGATGTCATAGCCATCATTCGCTAGCTTAATCGCAACAGCGCGGCCGATACCTCGGCTTGAGCCTGTTACTAATATGGTTTCGCTCATTGTTTTGCTTCCTTAATAAACTGACTGGCATCGTCTGGTTGAAATACATTTAAATTCGCTGTGGCTTCCACATTGAATGCCGTCAACATGCCTTTAAATACATGTAATCCATTTTCAGCCACCATGTCTCGCTCGACTCTCACTGTTAACGTCAGTCCAGTAGCAAACCATGGCACGTTCGATTCATAACGCCGTGTGCCGAGTAGAAACCCAAGCTTGGGTGGCTGATTTTGTTTTCTTTCCTGCACACCTGAAAAAGCCGCGATGGCTTGGGCAAGGTATTCCAAACCAACCCATGCCGGCACGCCCTGTTCCTCTGCAAATAACGTGGCTGAGGAGATATCGACTTCCGCTTCCAACCAGTCATCGCCATAGGCTGTCACACGACTTAACAATGACATGGAGCCTGAATGGGGTACAAGGTCGTCTACAGAATACTCAATACTCATTCTGCTCGTTCCATGACTAAGGCCACATTATTACCGCCAAAAGCAAAGGAATTGCTTAATACGCGTCGTACTGGTGTTGATGTGTGCTGACGCGTCACAAAATTCAGTTCTGGCAATTCAGGATCAGCATTGCGATCCCAGTGATGAACTGGCAACACAGCATTGTCCATCAATGTTAGCCAGCAAATAGCCGCTTCTACTGCACCCGCAGCACCTAGTGTATGTCCTGTCATGGGCTTGGTAGAGCTACATAAAACCGATGCAGGAAAAACACGACTAACAGCTCGCGACTCCATTTGATCATTCAACAGCGTCGCTGTGCCATGTAGATTCACATAATCAATGTCATCAGCTTTCAGACCAGCATCAGCCAATGCCATTCTCATAGCTCGTTCGGCTCCAGTTCCTTCTGGTTCTGGGGCAGAAATATGGTGGGCATCACTACTTTCACCAACGCCTGATAACTTAACACCTTCAGGATTAGCAGAAACAATAAACAACGCACCAGCCTCCCCAATATTGATGCCATTTCTATTCTGACTAAATGGGTTACAAATCGATTTGCTGACCGCTTCCAATGCTGAAAAGCCTTGTAGAGTGAGCTTACACAGTGTGTCGACACCACCCGCAATAACCACATCACAAAGCCCGGCAGTAATAAGCCTCTTGGCTGAAGCCAAGGCTTTGGCACCTGATGAACAGGCTGTAGATACAGCATAGACCGGACCTAAAGCGCCAGATAGTGTTGCAATGAACTCGGCCGTATTGGCCATTTCCTGAATCCTGTAATGATAGTTTTCAGGTAAGTCTTTTCCTTCGACATAAGACTGGATAGCGTTCTCAGCATCAGAAATACCCGATGTACTGGTTCCAATGACCACACCGACTCGCTCAGCACCATAGTTTTTTATGGCCTCATCAACCCTTTCCTGAATCTGATGATATACCGCCAAAGCCAATTGGTTATTTCGACTTTGCCAGCATGCCTCTTCCATTGGAATATCAGGTAATACTTGTTGACACATAGCGACAGGCACAGGCTCTGTACCATAGGCATCGGTCAGGGTCATGAGATCGTTTGGTTCAGCCTCAAGTCCACACTTAAGTTCCAGTATATTGTGTCCGGCAGCACACACTACCCCAACCTGATTCAGGTAAACATTTTTTTTATCAGTCACACTGTTATCAACTCTGTAAGGGCGAAATCATCACACGGTAATGATGCTGTTTATGGTGAATATCAACGTTATCATCAGACATCCTTACGTCAAGGATAAGTGTATTACCTTTATATAAACGGCGATAATTCGGAGTAAGTTCAACTTGCCAATTTAACCGTTCATTATAATACTTGTGCACCGTTTTTTCTGGCCACAACGCAAATTGCATAACAGACATCACTTCTTCGAGAGGTAATGTCATATCCGTCAGATTAGTCGCTTGAAAATGGCTACCGTCATAGTTCATTTTCAGCAGAGTCTGGCCAGTTGGTGTTATCACAGCCACACGAAAATCCGACGCTGTAAACCGACTCAAGGCAATAAACGACTGTGGCTGCTTATCCTGAATCACGGTGACTTTTTGTTTCATCAGTCCCGCCTTTGGTCCCTCAGCGGGTGGTAACAATAACAGCGTATTTTCTGGCATCAGTAATGGCCGAAACAGACTACACGCTGTCAGCGTAAAAAATAAAAGGCCTAAGAATAGGATGCGCGGCATTATCTGTTTCTGCATAACTCTGCCAGAGAACTTAACCGCTTCACATCTTTCACGTATGGGTTGTGCGTGTCCCAAGCGTATCCGGCCAAAATAGAACTAATCATCCGTTTTATAGGTGCATTTTTATTTCGGGTAAAAATAACATCCTGTAGCCTGCCGTCGTACCAGGCTTCAACAAACTCTTTAAAAGTATGAATCCCCTGCTGTAGCGGCAAAACAAAGGCGTTATGCCAGTCTACTTCTTCACCCTGTAACTGCTTATCAAGCACGGAAGCAGCCAAACTGGAGGACTTGAGTGCTATCGTTACCCCAGAAGAAAAAACAGGATCCAGAAACTCACCCGCATTGCCCAATAAGGCGTAACCATCCCCATAAAGCTGTGAAACATCACAGGCATAGCCGGTAAGCTCACCAACCCGAGTATCAAAGTTTGCCTGTTTTAGTAACGTCGCCATCCAGCCTGATTCGTTAATGAGCTGTTTGAGTTTATCCTCAGTATCACCATCCAGTTGCTGAATAAATGTCTGTGTAGCAACGACACCAACGGATGAACGGCCATTACTAAACGGTATCAACCAATACCAGACATCTTGGAAGTCGGGATGCACTGTAATGAGAATTTTATTGCGATCATAAGTTTCATCCTGTATCCGGTCTTCAATGTGTGTAAACAACGATGTCCTTGATGGAAAGTTTGACGGTTTATCCAAGCCTAATAAGCGAGGTAATACACGCCCATAACCGCTAGCATCCAACACAAACTGACTTCTCAGTTTATAGACATCGCCATCTTCATCCGCTACGGTGACATACGCCGTTTTCTCGTGATATTCAAATGCAGTGACGGTCTGTCCATAACAAATCTCAACACCTTGCTGCTCAGCAGTATCAGCCAGAATTTTGTCAAACTTATCGCGTTGTACCTGATATGTCGTCCCCCACCCCTCAGTGAACTTCTCGTTAAAATCAAATGATTCATAACGTTCTGCGCAGCTGAAGGCGGCGCCATTTTTAAATTGGAAACCGGCCGCATGAACGGCATCCAACATATTGGCCTGCTCAAGAAAACGCATACTCTGCGGCAGCAAACTTTCACCAATGGAGAATCGCGGGAAATACGTCTTCTCCAATACTAATACTCGGTAACCACGCTGATTTAATAACGCAGAAACAACTGCACCTGCTGGCCCAGCGCCAATGACGATAATGTCATACTGACTTTGTGTTGCCTTCAACACTCTCTCCTTGAGTTATACGACGAAAAAAGGTCGCTAAAATCCATACCCATGACAATCCCAATAATACTGTCAAACCAAAATGCATTAATACCGGTGTCTGACTCA
>NZ_DIAC01000032.1:76965-87780 GCF_002414625.1 Methylophaga sp. UBA5088
AACGCTAATAGACCAAAAGCCATTAAACTTGTCAGCACCGACAATGTGACCGCTAACCAGGTTTGAGTCGCCCCTGAGGTTTCTGTCAAAAAGATTCCCATATCAATGCCAATACCTAACACCAGAATTAAGGCCATAAAATGAAACAAATTCACGTCAGGTAGCACAGCCATTAATATCGCTAAAGTAAAGAAGGAGGCTAACATGGGCGGCAAAATAATTCGCCAAGTGGCGTTTTTATAACGCCAAAATAAAATGGCAAAAACACCAATATAGGCCAAACACATCCACAACATAATTTGTTGTCGATAATCCTGCATCAAGTTTGAAATGGCATCGACCTGATCCACTAAAATCAGTTTTGGCACCGTCGCTTGTAACTGCACTAATGCCTGTGCTGATAATGAGTTCGAGGAGGCGAGACTGATAACTGTCGCTAAACCGGCTTGTTCTGACTCAATAATCGGTGAGGACAGTAATCCCCCCTGCTCATCTTTTCTATCAGGTGTTAAGCGGTTCAGTTTGTCATTATCAAGTTTATGCCAAGCTTGCCCAGTCATCTGCTCGGAAGCGTTCAGCAATTTATATAGCGAACTCAATTCTTGCTGGTATAAGCGTGCCACTCGTTGACTATTATTAGTCTGTGTTTTCTTCGATGGCACCGATTCCGAAAGCATGCGGTAATGAGAAATTTGACCTTGTTGCTGTAGCCTTTCTAATACGGGTTTGAGTTGCTCTTCTTGTTGTAGACAGAGTTCTATTTGCTCGCAGGGGTTTAACAAAAACTGTGTACTACTGTTAAGACCTAAAGCGTGTTGGACATATTGCTCTTGAGCTAGCAACTCAGGGGGAGATGTTTGTAATAGCCGGATATCATCTTCTGTTTCGCCATAAAACACACTGGTTGCAGCGGCAATAGTAAGGAAAATTAAGAGAATACGGACAGAGAGATTCTGATCAACACTTGGTAGTTGTTGTTGCCAATGATAAATCTTATTGCTCAATCGAGTCGTGCTGGTTGGCAAACGTTTTGTTAATAATGGCAACCATAACACCACGGTTAACCACGCTGAAACCAGTCCAACGATAGAAAAAAGTGCCATCTGTCGAAGCCCTGGGAAAGGGGTAATCGCTTGAGCAGCATACGCCAAAACACTTGAAAGCAGACCTAATGTTAGTCCTGGCAAGATATGCGAAATAACATCTCGCCGTTGCTGTCGTTCACATAAAAAATGCAGTGCATAATCAATCGCCACACCGATTAAGCCCGCCCCAAAGGCAAATGTCACGATATGTACGCGTTCAAACACCAAAAACGCTACTGATGAGGCCACGATTAAGCCAATAAAGACAGGGAGTAATAATAAAATGACACTATAAAATCGTTTAAACACCCACCACATCAGCAGCACAATGCCGAGCAGCGAACCGATACCTATCGTCGACATTTCTTTTTGTGCTTGCTTGGCACCAGCATCGGCATGAACCAGTAAACCAGATAGCTGCAGGGAAACACCTTTATCTTCCAACTTGTCTTTTTGCTGCCCATAAACACCTAAAACCGCTTTCTGGGTAGCCATCGAAAAAGCATCATCCGCTAAGTTCACTATCATTAGATAGGTATCATTTTTTTCTGTGAGCTTTAGATAATCATCTTCTGAAGTGACCTTAATGGGTGATTCCAACTGCTCTAACCACGATGACATCAGACCAAAAGGGTCATCAACCAGCGAATGTCCACCAAGACTCACGGGATTCAAAATGCGTGACAATGCTCGTTGTTTAACGATATCGCTTTTGTCAGTATCAATAAGTGCGACTAACTCATCTGTCAGCAAACCATAACGATAAGGGTAAAGCGTCTGTTGATAGTGTGTGAGCGTGGAAGCTTCAAATTGTGACAGCACAGAACTGACTTGTGGCAATGCACGAAGAGAATCCGCCAGAGCTGTCGAAGACGCTTGTCTGATTTCTTTATCCGATGCTGTCACCAGAATAAGTAGTCGCTGAGAAAACTGCCGCCCCATCTGCTCAGAAGCGGCTTTAACGAGAGGCTGCTGCTCGGATTGTGGCAACAGACTCATCATACTGGTATCTAATACTGGCCGATTAACGGCTGTAATACCTATTAGCAGTAGGACAACAAGTAGCCAAACCCAAGCCAAGAATTTAAAGAAGTTGTTCATCAGTGCGACTGCGATAATTCACTAAATGTAATATGTGTTTTATCACCATTATGTTCGTTCAATGTGACTTCTCTAAGCCATTTATCTCCTGATAACTCCACACTGCTGACAACTTGTTTTAAGGTCTGTTTTTTGGGCGTTAAGGTCACATGCCACTGCTCACCATGCTGTTCACCATTGGCATAGAAAAACTCGGCTAAGTCGTGCCATTGCGCGGTTAACACAGCAAAAAAGATGTTACTCAGGATCTGAACTGAGGGATTTTTATCCGTTTTGATATGCAAAATTTCATTATTTCCCTGACGGCTGACAATATCATCAGGTGTCATTGTCAGTTCATTTTCTATCGGTGTTTCAGTCATCCAATGGATGAACTGATGACGTTGGTATTCAAATCTCCCTTGGGACGTTAAGGTAGTATCAAACTCGACAATCTGCTTCTGTTGCTCGAACCGCCCCTGAAGAGAGGCCGGAGAATCGGTGAGTTTGGCAAGTAAGTCGTAAGATAATTCTGCCTGTGCGGAAAAACTAATGAACAGCATCATGAGCATAGAGAGTCTGATCATGCTGTCACCCCAATTTTTTCAAATAAAATAGCGGGTGAGACAAATAACATTTCATTATTTGACATATCCACGGCGACTTGTACGGTATAGCCTTTGGTCAGTCTTTGCCCTGTAACCAAGTCATCAATCTGATAGTTTATTTTCAGACGATTCTCCCACTCCACCAGCGTTGCTATCACCTTCACTTTTTGTTGAAACTTTAGTGGGTGTGCATAACGAATACGTAAATCAATCACAGGCCAGGCATACCCTGACTGTTCCATTTCCGGATAGTTATATTCAATTTTATCCAATAAGGCACAGCGAGCAATTTCAAAATATTTCACATAATGACCGTGCCAGGCAACGCGCATCACATCAACATCGTGAAAAGGGACTTCAATAATCGTTTCTACCTGAATCACTGTTGCTCCTCAGTTTGCTGAGTTTGTGGTGTCATTTTTTGCCAAAACGGATAAAAATTAAACCATTGCAGAGGGGCAATATGGCAATAATGAGCCAATCTATCAGCATATTGTTGGACAGTATTTGTTAATAAAGCCTGCCGTTGCTGGCGAGTAAAAGATAACTTTTCAGAAAATAACTCTGTGTAGATGTGATACATCTTGTCTTGCTTAAGGCAAAACATCAGATAGACCGGACACTTTAATAAACTCGCTAATAGAAAGGCGCCTTGAGGCAAAGCCGCTTGTTCACCTAAAAAGGTGACTTCAGAGACTCGTTGCTGCCCAGTGACCGGTGTTCTATCACCAGCAATAACAAGAAACTCTCCAGCTTCAACACGTTCA
Source organism: Methylophaga sp. UBA5088 (assembly GCF_002414625.1). Classification (NCBI taxonomy): domain Bacteria; kingdom Pseudomonadati; phylum Pseudomonadota; class Gammaproteobacteria; order Thiotrichales; family Piscirickettsiaceae; genus Methylophaga; species Methylophaga sp. UBA5088. The sequence continues at coordinate 80,506 of NZ_DIAC01000032.1, forward strand.
GCCATCATCATGGCAAAGGCCGGGCTCATATCAGTCACTTGATACATCTTAACCTGTGTCGTATTGCCTACCTTTTTCATTAAGGCATTAAATTTTTCAGCATGTTGGGTGTAGACCAGCAAGGTCAATTTCAAATTCGGCTGTTGATGTGCCAATGCATTACAGACTTCGGTATTCCCCAGATGGGATACCACAATAATACCGCCCTGCTTTTGTTCAATAGCCGCTTCAAACTGACCGTCACTATGAAAGCGTACATCTTTGAGTTGAATACGTCCCATCCATGCCAGTAATTTATCCAGCAGAATGTCAGCAAACATAAGAAAGTGTTTAAATGACGATAACCTACCTAAGTCAGGATAGGTCTCGGTTAGTCGTGATAAATAATGTTGTGAAGCTTTTCTAGCTTCTCGACGGGTTAAATAATAGTAAGTCATCACCGGAAATAAGCAGAGACGAAAAGCCCATCGACCAAAGACCCGATAACAAAATAATAGAATCTGCATGCCGATGACCGTCCCGGACTCGGCCACACGCGACCAATGCGAATTATTGACCATCACGTTTACGCCATAATAAACACGGCATACGCCACAACATGCCAAAAAACAGCCGTGTATGCATGAGCGTAATCAAACCATTATCCTTCCATAAAAGAAAGTGAGAAACACCATCCAGCGGATAATGCACTTTCGTCGGTAAATTAGTGACTTTCTGATAACGCCATAGCCATCTGACGATGACTTCCGGATCAAAGTCCATACGGTTACCACAGTGAGAAAGCAGCGTTACAGTCTGTTGCAGCGGATAAACCCGAAACCCACACATACTATCTTTAATGCTAAAGGATAAGGTATTAATCCAGATCCATATATGAGTCAGATAACGACTGTATAAACGTATTTTAGGCACTGATTCATCATACTGAGGGTAGCCAGTGATAAGCGAGTCTGGCTCACTTTCTGCTGCTTGAATAAAGCGGGTAATATCTGCCACATCGTGTTGACCATCCGCATCGATTTGCAATCCATGTGAATAGCCATTATCCAACAACCATCGCAGACCCGCCTTCACCGCGGCGCCTTTACCGCCGTTCACTTCTAGGCGAAGCAAACTTAACTGATGCGGAAACTGTTCAGCAAGAGCAATCAATGTTTGCTGACAGGGTATATCACTGCCATCATCCACCAATAGAATAGGCAATCCAGAGGCCATGACTTGGGCCACAATCGTCCCAATCGCATGTTCATGGTTATACACTGGGATCACAATGGCAGGATTAAAGATATACTCAGGCATAACAAACCTTTCCGCTTGAGTGAACGCCCTTCTCAGAGGAAAAACTGAAACTCAATTTCTGCTTGGAGTGGTCATAACTTAACGATAAGCTGACTACACTTCCGGGCAGGATCAGTTGTTGAAACTTAATCGCTTCCAGTCGATGGAAATGACCAGAAATATTAAGATATTTTTGTCCGAGCTTGGCTGCCCAGTGCAATTGCACAACGCCAGGTAAAATAGCCTGCTGTTGAAAGTGCCCATCAAAATACAGAAGCTCTTCAGGTATGCGACAGCTGAAATCCGCCGCCTGTTCACTCACAGTTTCAGCTTCAATGATAGGCCAAACTGTATCGGGCTTATCAAACAATGCTGTGAGCGCATTCATGGTTAATTTTCCTTGTGTATTCACTGGCATCGCCTCAATAAAACGCCAGCGTCTCGGCAATAAAACAGGCTCAAACTGATCGGCTAATGAGTGTTTCATGCTTTTTATAAGTGCTTTTCTTCCCTGAGTGATGAGCTGCTGCTGACCGCTCTCAGATAACACGGCCACCACGGCTGTTTCTGTACGCTTTCTGCTCAAGAGTATGGCTCTTGCTTCAGCAATCCATGGGTGCTCTATTACTGCATTGGCTAATTCAGTCAATGAGAGGCGTTTTCCCTCGACTTTCACGATAGGGTCATGCCTGCCTAGCAAAGCAAAATCACCCTGAGGATCAAATTCAATATGATCAGCTAATACATATGAATTTCCACCCTGAACAAATCTTACTTCAAGCCCACCCGTCTCCACTGTCTTTAACTGAACATGAGAAAGTTTATGCCACAAAGCATCGTGCTCAGTATCTTGTTGACAGCGCCAAGCGATGGCCCCGGTTTCAGTACTGCCATATATCTCCTTAACTCGCACATCGAGATAAGCAGACACATTCATACTCTCGGTTCGGGTTAATGGTGCGGCTGATGAATAAACCTCAACACAATTATTTTTTACTAAATTCCAGTCCTGCTCGGCATTCATTCTTGCTAGATGCGCCGGGCTGGAAATCAAACAGAATCGTCCGTACAACGAAGCAGAACGGATCAATTCCTCAGGATACTCATGTAACTTCGCGCTAAATGCCTGCTGATAGCAAAAAGGTCTTAATAAACGAAATATCACGCCATACATATGCTGATGTGTGACTGTAGCAAGCACCACTTCAACGTCTTCACATGAAAGACAATCCAATGCGGCTATTTCTCTATCTAGCGCCTGTAGAGATTTATCAATACATTTCGGCTGCCCCTGCGAACCGGAAGTAAATACCTGTAAGGCAATCAAGTCAGTACTGGCTTTCTGCCACTGCCATACCTCGTGATGCTCATCGCTTGGCTGGGCAAACGTATTTTGCTCAAACTCCCCAACAAAGCCATCGACATGGTGTTGAAGTCTGGCAACCGTTGCAGGAAGCTTGTCAGCAGAAAGGCATACCGTCCGTTCTAATTGCCATAGCGCTAGCATGATAGCCAGACACTCAAACGCATCTGAGTGATAGACGGCCCAGTATTGTCCTTCATGTTCTTTAATACTTGCTATCCAGGCGGTAACACGTCGTTTTAATTCTGCACGATCCCGCTTTCTGTCACCATCGATAGCGATCACGACATCATCATTATCTTGCCACCAGCTAAACAAACTATAAGGAATCGTCATTGTCGCCTTACTCTTTGTCGAATAAGCCATTCAACACTGAACATGACAGCGATAAGCACATAAGCAATCACGCCGTTATATAACATCCAGGCTTGGGATGACATAAAAAAGACGGTGATAAAAGCGATTATCGCATTTAAAAGAAAAAAGACACTCCAGGCGATAGTGACCTTCCGAGTATAGGCTACCCCTTCTGCCGGTAAATCAGGTTCTCTGAGTTTCGCCAGTTTTTCAATCACTGACTCCTTGGCATGTAAACTCATCACAAATACGGTAAATAAGCTCAGGTTGATCATCACCGGATATAGTTTTAATGCGGTACTCGTTTCACTGAATAAGACAAGACTCACGAGCAAGGCCACCATCAGCGTAAGCATGAGTCGCTCCTGCCACAAAGTGGCGAGCCAGAACCGACTCAGTAATAAGAGCCCCAAAAAAACAATTAATGTTTGATAGTGATTACTGTGTAAGCCCCAAAACACAATAAACGGATAGGCGATAGATAACAGGACAGAAAACAGCCTGATAGCAGTCATCATTGCTCGTTATTCAATAACTTATCTACTTGCTCAACAATATCCTGAACGGTACGAACCATTTTAAAATCGTCTGGCTGAATTTTTTTCTTGGTCATTTTTCTTAACTCGATAACAAGATCAACCGCATCAATACTATCGATATCCAAGTCTTCATATAAATTCGATTCAGGGCTGATATCTGCTGGCTCGATTTCAAACAGCTCCTCAAAAACCGCCACTACTTTTTCGTATATTTCTTGCTGACTTTTCATGATGTTGTTCTATTTTGTTCTATGTTCTTCAACCAGAGCAGCTAAAGCACTCACACTGGCAAAATGTTGCCTTGTCTCTTCCGAGTCTGACTTAAGTTTAATGCCATATTGCTTTTGTAGCGCTAAACCAATCTCCAGTGCATCAATCGAGTCGAGTCCAAGTCCATCCACAAATAAGGGTTCGTCACTGTCGATATCCTCAACATCGATATCTTCCAGATCGAGGCTGTTGATAATCATTAATTTTATTTCATTATGCAGTGCGTTCACGCAATCCTATCTCCTCATTAAAATACTGACTTAACGCAGAGGTTAAGTTTCTTGCGGCAACAGAAGGTTTATCCTGTTTTATAAAATCGGTAATAGCTATCGGCTCTGCCACTGTAATCTTGAAATGTGGCTTGCTATCAGGGATTTGGTACCAAGGTTGTCCTTTGGTCAACGTGACAGGCTGACAATCAATTAAAACCGGGGTAACGTCAACTTGAGTCCTAACTGCAACATTGGCTGCACCACGCTTTAAGGTTAATACTTTTCCAGGAATTGAACGTGTTCCCTCAGGAAAAATAATCAGCACATCACCATGTTTAAACGCAGCTTCAGCCGCTGCAATCACATCGTCCACGCTATCATCATTAACAATGTAGCCAGCGGCTTTCAGTGGGCCTCGCGTGAACGGATTACGCATCAACGCACTTTTTACCACGCAGTTTGCTTGTGGGATCAGAGAGATCAGAAAAACGACATCTATCAAAGTCGGGTGATTGGCTAAAACAAGCTTGGCTTCCTTTAATCGATCAATATCTTCAAGCTCATATGAAAGGATGCCCATGCTTTTCATTAATCGAATATAAACCCGAAAGCTATGATGAATAAAGGCTTTGCCTCGTCTTTCTCTGCGCTGTACATCTCCAGGCAACAGATAAATAACAGGAATGACGACCAACGGAATGATAATTCCGCCCAAGCCAAAGAGTAAGAAACTAACAGCTGTTGCTAATAATCGCCAAAGTCGCTGCACATTTCTCACCGTTCTAACCTTCTAACACGCCAACAACTTGCTGCTGTGGTGAGCTTAATCTCTTGCTGATAGCTCATTAACAGCGAAATAAAATCAAACAGTCCTTGCTCAGAACTGAATGAAGAATCAAATGTGGGTTCACGTGCAAACTCTATGGCTGAATCAAGGGTTTCATCATGACTGACAATAAAGGCAACGGCCACAGGAAAAGGTAAACTTTGAGAAAACCGTTGATAAATATCGGGTAATGGTACGTCATAGATAACACATAACACCTTGCCATAGACTTCTAGCTGTGCAGCAGCCTCATGCAATGTGCTCAGTACTAAATTTTCAGTACTGGCTATCGCTGTAATAGGAGCAACATCCTGACGAGCGATCGACAACAATCCGCCTACCGCATTATGCACAGCCAGACTGAAACTGGTTGGTGATAAAGGCTCACTGTTACCAATATCTTTTAATAATGATAATGTCAGCGGCGTATCACCATGACGGGTAGCGAAGATCGTAGAAATCCCCTGTTTACTCTCCATCAGGTTAAACGTGGCTTTCGCAGCAATTTTACCCAGCGTCGTAAAACGACGACGCAACAAAGCCGGTACTTGTTTTATCTGGATAGGTGTATTTTCGGATGGTTTGCTATCAATATCATCAAACCACTTCATCCATGCGTCTGTATCTTCCATGCCAGGTGCCAAGGCGGACCATGACTCCAACTTCAGCTTAATCAATGAGTCAACCTCTGTGATGTCATGCGAGTCCGTTCGGTTAGCGTTTGTGTCTAACGTTTGTCATAAAGTAATCAAGTGTTGGAAGAATTCTACTTTCATCATTGATATATGCAAGAAAAAACATGGAAATTGTAGTAAAACAGCCGATGAACTATACTGCTCGCTTTTTACACATGGACGTTATCTCATGAAAAAAGTCTTTTCGATATTGATTCTTGCCACTATGGTGTTATCTAGCCAAGCATTTGCTCGAGATACAAAACACCTTTTTTCAATCAAAGAGGCAATGGAATCGGCTGACTTCAAAGAAAAGCTGGACCCCACCATTCGCTTTATTTTTGGTCAACCAGCAGATACAAAAGTCCTTGAAGACAAAGGTAACTTCGTAAGCAATAAAAAAACGAACGCCTTTAATAAAACCGACAAAGAGGCGTGTGAATGGGTTCTCCTCAGTGCACTACTCTCATTCCAAGATAGAGTCCGAGCTGAAGGTGGTAATGCCGTTATAAATATAGAGAGCTATTACAAAAAGAACGCATTTATCAGCACAAGCGAGTATGAGTGCCATGCAGGCGCTATTATCGCTGGCGTCGCTTTGAAGGGTGATGTCGTTAAACTTGCTGAATAAACACCTACACTTCCCTCAACTCTGGTTAGCCAACCTTGAGGGCAGTTCAGATTCTCTTAATTCAGATTTTTTAGACGAATCGAGTACTCAAAGATATCACCGACTATCCTCCCCCAAAAAGCGACAACAATTTTTATTAAGCCGATGGTTAATTAAATACGCCGTTAATCATCTGTTTGGTATTCACTTTGAGGATGTGGTTATTGATGACAACACGGATACCTGTCCCAAACTCCCCCAATTAACCAGCCCCTTCTTTTGTAGCCTGTCCCATAGCCATGACTGGGTAGCTATTGTGTTTGCAGACTTACCATGTGGTGTTGATATAGAAATTAAGAAACCACGTAACAATATGATTGGCATGGCCAAAAGTTTTATGTCTGAGAGAGAATATGAACTTTACTCCTCAAACACATCTCAAGATTATTTTTACCAATGCTGGTGCATAAAAGAAGCGTTTTATAAATCTCTGCCGAGATCAACACAATTCAAAACACCTTTCCATACTATTGATACTGGGAGGTTGAGCCAGTCTCCTAACTGTACTTTATCTTCATTCACATCTGAGCAATATCAGCTCGCAGTCTTTATCTCATCCACAATAGAAATAATGGACGCTTATTTAGTTACGCCCCCAAGCAATGCCACTCAACCTTTTACATCCACAAGTCCAATGATTGTTAACTGGGAGCAACTCCCCATACGCTCTCTTTATAAATAGTTTGCTCTAAGATACTCCCCCTACCATCGTTACTTGTCTGAGATTCCAATCGGCCATTATTTTTGGAAACTAGTGCAATTAGTTCCTTTTTTTGACTGTTAGTCTTTCCCTACCCCTTGGGGATTATCAAACATGATTTTGTGTTTGGTAAATGATGACTTATAGAAAAACCTTCTGTTTTTTTATACGTCAGCGTTTGGTAAAGAAGTGGCGACTTCAGCTTCCGCTTACTTCTATATCTTAAGTTTGAAGGGAAAAATGATGAAAAAAACAACAATATCTCTGGCTTTAATGTCAGTTGCTCTACCCATGACAAGTTATGCAGATGAATTGCTTTCTATGCAAAAAGACCCGAATGAGTGGGTGATGTCAGCAGGTAACTATGAAAATCATCGCTATAGTGA
>NZ_DIAC01000032.1:87932-88156 GCF_002414625.1 Methylophaga sp. UBA5088
GCTCGCTATAGTGAATTAACGGATATCAATAAAGAGAACGTTAAAGATCTGAATATGGCCTGGTCATTTTCAACAGGTGTATTAAAGGGTCATGAAGGTAATTCACTTGTTATTGGCGATACCTTATACATTCATACGCCATTTCCAAACATTGTGTATGCATTAGACCTAAATAATGACGGTGCCATCAAATGGAAATATGAACCCAAACAAAACTATGATGA
>NZ_DIAC01000032.1:88306-88542 GCF_002414625.1 Methylophaga sp. UBA5088
ACCGTACCTGTTATGTGCTGTGACGTCATCAATCGTGGTTTAGCTTATGGTGATGGCAAAATCTTCCTAAACCAGGCCGATACTACCTTGGTAGCTTTAGACGCGGAAACCGGCAAAATAGTTTGGTCTGATAAACGCGATGATCCCAGAGTCGGTGCAACTAACACGGGGGTTGCTCATGTATTTAAAGATAAAATCGTTGTTGGTATCTCTGGTGGTGAATTTGGTGTTCGTGG
>NZ_DIAC01000037.1:0-11555 GCF_002414625.1 Methylophaga sp. UBA5088
TAGCAACCCGGCTTATGCTTATTTGAAACTCTATAAACAAGCCAAAGAAACCTTGTTGTATTCCGTGATTATTTTTGTGGGTGCATTTGCATTACTCATGCTGGTGTTACGGTTTACGCTACAACCGCTTAAAGCGATACAAAAACAGGCTAATGAAATTTCTTCCGGTCAATTTACTACGATTGATCGTCTACCCTGGACCAAAGAAGTCCGCCATGTTGCTCAGTCTATGAACAGTATGTCAGTCAAGATTGGCGATACCATCACTCGACTTAATCAACGGCTCGATGCCCTGAATGATAATCTCAAACGTGATGGCTTAACCCGATTACTCAATCAAGCCACTTTTACCGCCGACATGAAAAAGCGACTATCAAGCGGCCATACCGGGTATGTGAGTTACATCAAGTTTGTTGATTTAGCCGACATCAGTAAACAAAAAGGGAATCAACTCGCTGATACACTCTTAAAAGATATGGCCCGTATACTGAACAATGCCGTGGCCGGCAATGGTCATGCCTATCGTCTGTATGGTGCCGAGTTTGCCATTATTTATGATGAGTCTGATATCAATCTGATTCAGTCATTTGCTAAAAACCTGCAACAGGCAATGACAGAACTGGCTGAGCATTATGAAGTCGACGATCTGGTTCACATTGGTTTAGTTAAATTTGATCGCACCAGTGAGTTTGAACGTTTAATGCCTGCTTTAATTGAAGCCTATGAGCAGGCCAGTATTATTGGACAAAACGCCTTTTTCATTAAAGATGACTCCATCAGTTCTCTTTCTGAACAAGAATGGAAAGCCGCCATTACCCACGCTATTAATCGTGATACGCCAGAAATCTACTTCACAGCCGAAGCCTATAATTATGATGGTCCTAAGCCTGTCAAAGTGATGCAGGAAGCCTTTAGCTTTGTCAAAGATAAAGCGGGTAACACCCTGTCTGTCGGGACTTTTTTCTCTATGGCGCAAGAGTTTGGATTGTCGGAATCTGTGGACCGTTGCATTGTGAACAAAGTCCTACTCAAAATGGAGCAAGATCGTATTAGCTGTCCTGTCAGTATCAACCTGACGATGGACTCAATTGATTCAGCCAGTTTCCATAAATGGCTGGAATCTCGTATCGAGCAGTCCGTTATTTCTGCTGAGTTACTGACTTTTTCTGTCTCGGCCTATGCCGCCACTAAAAACCTCAAAGCCTTTACTAACTTCAGTCGTTTTGTGAAGTCATTGGGCGCAAATAGTCTTATCAAACGTTATTCTGCCGATATTATTGCCATTGATGAGTTACGACATTTGCATCTGGATTACATCAGACTCGCACGTGATTTGACACAGAACATTGGTAGTAACGCCAGTAAACCAGACTTTTTGGAAATTATGCATGAAGTCTCTCGCTTGCTGGATATCAAAGTACTTGCTGAGGCAGTCACAAACGATGAAGATTTTGCGATTGTTAAACAAGCTGGCATCTACGGTATCAGTCGTTAAAGTCTGAGCTATCCATGCTGTTTAAACGCCCTCTGTCGTTATTGCTGATACTGACATGTTTGATATTGTCGTTGCCGCTTGTCGCTGATCTCAATATCAGCACACGTGTGTTAGACAATATTGAGGCGCAATATAATAAATTTGCTCGTCAGCGTGTCGAAGACTGGCAAAAACTAGTGGACGAAAATAAAGACTTACCGGAAGCTGAAAAGCTGGCACTGGTAAATCAATTTTTTAACACCAATGTGTTGTTTATCGATGACATCGATCTCTGGAATAAAAAAGACTACTGGGCAACCCCACTGGAAATGCTATCTATCGGCGGTGGTGACTGTGAAGACTATTCAATAGCCAAATATTTCACCTTGAAAGAGTTAGGTGTTGATGAAGACAAATTACGTATCACCTACGTTAAAGCAAAAGAATTAAATCAAGCTCATATGGTACTGACCTACTTCAAAACAAAACGCTCTGTGCCATTAGTGCTGGATAACTTAATCACTGAAATCAAACCTGCCAGCCAGCGTAACGATTTAACCCCTGTTTATAGTTTTAACGGTACTGGTTTGTGGTTGGCCAAGTCACGCGGCGAAGGCCAACGTGTCGGTGGTTCATCCCGTTTATCTTTATGGCAGGACTTAGAAAAACGTATGCAAAAACAGGCAAAAGAAGCGATTAGCGAATAAGCCCACTTGCTGATAACGGTAATTGCCAGTAATGAATTCCTGATCCTGAAAAATTCGCTGCCAACTCATCAATTATAGTACTAGCTATCGCAGAATCCAGCTCTAACCAGTAAATCAATTGTTGCCGTTGCCCTGCCACCTGCTCGGTAATACTCATAGGGTGTCCAGTACCATGCCCAGACGCTTGTTGTGTAGTAAAGCCGTCAATGGATGGATGTAATAACAACCAGTCACTTAATGCTGCTTCTAATGTCGGCTTCACAATCAGTGCCAATAAACATGTCATTTTGCGACTCCAAATCGTCTGAATAATAATGGCAATAAAACCAGGGTTAGCAAGGTAGCACTGACCAGACCACCGATAACCACAATGGCTAATGGCCGCTGAATTTCTGAACCAGGCCCGCTGGCAAACAGTAAGGGCACGAGACCGAAGGCAGCAATGGTGGCCGTCATCATCACGGGCCTTAAGCGACGCATCGCGCCCTCTCTGACTACATCATCTACTGCCATACCTGTTTCTAACAGCTCATTAAAGTAACTCACCATTACCACGCCATTTAATACAGCAATACCTAGTAAGGCGATAAAGCCAACAGAAGCTGGTACGGATAAGTATTCACCGGTCAGCCAAAGTGCGGTTATCCCGCCCACCATAGCAAAAGGCACATTACTCATGACCAGTATGGCCTGGCGTAGGGAACGAAAAGTGGAAAACAATAATAAGAAAATTAAAGATAAAGCTACAGGAATGACCACCATTAAGCGTTTAGCTGCTCGCTGTTGATTTTCAAACTGACCGCCCCAGGAAAACTGATAACCACTAGGCAACTTGATGTTTTTTGCTACCGCCGCCTGGGCTTCTTCAACAAAACTCACTAGATCACGATCAGCGACATTTGCTACTACGACCGTCATACGCTGTCCTTGCTCTCGACGAATAGACACAGGTCCTTCAACGCGTCTTAATGTAGCCAGATCAGAAATTTGCACCTGTCTGTTACCGGCGACATTTAATCGTGCATGCGCAAACAAACTAGCCATTTTCTGTAAGTTACGTTCACCTTGAATGACCAGAGGGTATCGTCTGGCCCCTTGATAAATCGTGCCTACCTGACTTCCCTGAACCAGCATGCGTAATTGTGGTAATACATCTTCAACACTTAAGCCTAAACGACCTAGTGTTAACGCATTCAGATCAATTTGATAATACTGCGCCCCATCATTCTGGCTGGTGATGACATCTTCAGCGCCTTGAATACCGGAAACGACCTGCACAACCTGTTTCGCTAGCTCATTGAGCGTTTCACCGTCTTCACCAAATATTTTGATGGCAAGATCACCTCTGACACCCGTGAGCATTTCTGACACACGCATTTCAATTGGTTGTGTAAACCCGTAATTCAAACCTGGAAATTGTTCCAGAACCTGCCTTATTTTTAGCTTTAAGTCTTCTTTTGTTGCAACTTGCCATTGCTCACGTGGTTTCAGGATTAAAAACATATCTGTTTCGTTTAATCCCATTGGGTCTAACCCGAGTTCATCTGCCCCTGTTCTAGCCACTACGCCAGTAATTTCCGGCACATTTTTTAATAATGTCTGTTGCACGCGTTTATCTAAAGCGACTGACTGCTCCAAGGTGATTGAAGGCAATTTTTCTAATTGCACAATCAAGTCGCCCTCGTCCATTACCGGCATAAAGGCTTTACCCACTTGGGTGTATAAAACGGCAGCAAATGCTAATAACAGTAACGCTATCACCACCACGCTTTTTGTATGATCCAGAGACCAGGCTAATACCGGTGAATAGAGTCTTTTTAATAGTCTCGGTAACAACGGTTCATCATGAGAGACGTGTTTCAGTAAAAAAGAGGCCAGCACAGGAATCACTGTCAGTGATAAAAGTAAGGAGCCGGCCAGTGCAAATACAATCGTCAAGGCCACGGGAATAAACAGCTTTCCTTCCAGCCCCTGTAAAGTCAGTAATGGCAGAAAAACAATAACGATAATGATGATGCCTGAGGTGACAGGGACCGAGACATTTTTCACTGCACGATAAATTAAATGCAGTCTTGGCAGCACCGCAGCCCGTGATTTATCTGCTAATTGTGAAACGATGTTTTCAACCACAACCACGGCGGCATCAACCAGCATACCGATGGCAATGGTTAAACCACCTAAACTCATCAAGTTGGCTGATAAACCAAACTGACGCATCATGATAAAAGTAATCATGGCAGATAGTGGTAACACAAGCGCTACCACAATAGCCGCACGGATATCACCGAGGAATAACAGTAAAAACACCAAGACTAATACGACGGCTTCAATCAATGCTTTATTCACGCCATGAATGGCATCAGCGACCAGTTCGCCACGGTTGTAAAAGACATCGATCGTCACATCATCTGGTAATGAGGGTTGTAACTCGGCGAGACGTTTTTCGATACCGGCGACAACCTTCTTGGCATTAGCACCGCGCAAACCCAATACCAGACCTTGAACGGCCTCCCCCTGTCCATTGGCACTGACCGCACCATAACGTGTCAGCGAACCAATTCGGCATTCTGCCACTTGTGACAATAAAACGGGTTCATTTGCATCTGACTTAACCACTAAACGTTTTATATCATCCAGATTTTGTAGACTGCCTTGTGCACGAACCAGTAATACCTCTTCGCCTTCATCGATGCGTCCTGCCCCATCATTACGATTATTCATTTCCAATGTGTGCTGGATGTCGGCAAGGCTGATATTTAATGCAGCCAGCTTGGCTAAATCCGGAATAATTTCAAAAGTTTTGACATAACCGCCTAATGAATTCACATCAGCCACACCTTCGACGCTACGCAAGGCTGGTCTGATAACCCAATCCAGTAATTCACGTCGCTGCATTAAATCCAACGTGGGACTGTTTACTGTAAACATAAACATTTCACCTAAAGGTGTCGTTAACGGTGCCAGTCCACCTTGAATATCGGCTGGTAAGGTATCGTTAATGGCTGAAAGACGTTCAGCGACTTGTTGGCGGGCCCAGTAAATATCCGTGCCCTCTTCAAAATCAACGGTAATATCTGTCAGGCCATACTTAACAACTGAACGTAACATGCGTTGTTTGGGGATCCCCAACATCTCAACTTCGACTAAAGCGGTAATGCGGCTTTCCACCTCTTCCGGCGTCATACCCGGGGCTTTGAGGATAATCTTTACCTGTGTTGTCGAGACGTCTGGAAAGGCATCAATCGGTGTATCGTTAAAGGCTTTCCAGCCAAAGCCGATCAGAACGACTACCAGAATCAGCATCATCAGACGCTGCATCAATGAAAAACGAATAAGACCATCCATGTCTATTCTCCTACTGCTTGCCAGGCAGATTTAAGTGAGGACACGCCTTCTTCTACCACATAGCCTGTACTTAAGAATTCATCTGATACAGTCACTTTATTGTCTGATTGAGAAATGATATGCACAGGGCGCAGACTGATGGATTGACCATCAAAATAAAAGATATGGGTTATGCCGTCGATACGTAATATGGCTTTGTAGGGAATCTCATAAAGCACAGAACTGTTATTTTGCACAAAACAAACCTGTACAAATTCACCGGGCGTCAACAATTCTGTATGTACTGACGTTTGTGCGCGAACTAACACGCCCTGATCAATATCATGAACTTGCCTACCGACTGTCATAACAGCAGCTGAGACATCTCTGTCGCACACTACCACTTTTGTGCCAGTATTAACGTTACTGGCGATGGCAAGTGGTACATGGATTTCCAACCAGAGCGTTGATAAATCGGCCACTTCATATAAAACATCTGATGCCATTACCCGTTGGCCAATCACCGCATTTTGTGCCATGACCACACCATCACTGGCGGCGCGAACGTGTAAGTGGCTGTCCATGGTTTGTTGTTGCTTTAATGTTTTAATGGCTTCTAATGGCATTCCAGCTAGCTGCAGCGTTTTAATTTGACTATCAACCAGTGTTTTTTGCTGTTGGTAGCGTGTTTTGGCATCCAGATAACGACGCTCGGCAATAATGCCTTCATTAAATAATTGTTTATCACGCTGCATCTCGGTCAGTAATTGCGATAACAAGCCCTCAGCCTGTAAATATTGGGTTTGTAGCGTCAACAAGGCTGGACTATTAAGTGTGGCCAGCACTTGACCTGCCTTAACAACATCGCCTTCAGCTACTAACATTTGGGTGACGACACCTTCCTGACTGGTATGAACAATATGGCGGTTCGCATTAGGCACAGACACTTTGGCGGGATAATGATGACTTTTAGTTTCAGAAACGGATACCGCAGCCTGATATGACACCCCAAGATTGTCCATTTGGGTTTTATCCAGCTGCAAACTTTGCGCATATGCAGGGATCGATGATAAACCAAGAGTCATCGTCATCAATAAGGGGCGCAATATATTACTAAACATCATGTTTTCCTGAATAAAAGAGAGATGAAATAAGCGTAAAGACCAAAGAGTGTATGTGGGGAGCCAGAGCTTGTATGGTCGTTATCAGATAGCCGAATAGATGGCAGTTTTGAGGAAAAAACACAGGTGATTTTTTCAAACGGAAAGTCAAAACTGTGTTTGTCAGATGTGGTATTTGAAGATGTGTGTTGATAAGGCTTGCCAGCCCACTGTCTATCTCGATCGGGTGTTTTATTATCCCTGTTTGCATCACTTGGCTCTACTCTCATGAGATAGTCGTCATATTAGTGATGGCTTATTAACAAAACCTTAAATGATTAACAAAACTTTACATTGACTAAAATTCAAACTCAGTCAGAAAACGTAATGTGGCATCAGGGGACTGTTTGCCCACACCAAATAATACCCCGGTTTCCCAGTGAAGTTTTTTTCCTGCAGAAAAGCGAATATCGCCCAGTGCAACCGGACCAATAGCACGAGTTTCATCACCAGCATAATATTCGACAGCAGGTTCAAAGCTGGGGGATAAACGATAACGAGCTTGCATGCCTAAGGCTGTTTCAAGCTCTTCCTCAATATCATCACCCCACTCGTATTCTAACCACAGATTCGCAGCGCCTACCCATCTACCCCATTGTTTTTCCATGAGTAGTCCAGTAGCTGCTTCCCATTGATCACGAATATTGGATTTTTCAAGCTCGGTGACCAGTCCCCAGTCTATCGAGTACTCTCCCTGCTCGCTTAGTTGCCACTTTGCTTCGAGTTCATAGCTATGCAAACGAAAATTATCGTTTTCTTCACTGGCGGTAAGATAGCCTTCAACATAGAGTCGATCAGACAATGACTGCCCATAACTGAGTTTTTGTAAACTGTCGCCTTCAGCGCTAATCATCCGCCACTCGACTTCTTTTTCTAATGGCTGCACATAGGGATGGTAGATTTTATCAATGGATGAACCATCAGCCTGCACCAGGAGAGGTGTAAGAAATAAAGCACTAGCAATGGTGATTAAACGGTATTTCATGAGTTTCGGTCTCGCTTTATAAAGCTGAACATCGCCACACAAAACAAGGTAGCCATACTGAAAAGGTAGGCAATAACCTGACTAATTTGAGGGGTGGCTTCATAGCCTACTAATGCAAACAGAAGTTGCCCGGCCACAGAATGTTCATCAATGATATTAGAGCTATTCCAGATAGGTTCTGATGAGGTGAATAGATCTGCCTGAATCAGGAACTCTATCGCTTGCGACATTAAGCTTCCCGCCACAAATAACAATAATAGATAGCCAACCCACACACCATGTCGGGGGATAAGGTTCACAATAAAATAATAAATGAACACCCCCACACTGACACCCAGACCGGCGCCAACCGCACCGCCCATTAATACTGGCCCTAGTAAATCCGGTACGCCAAAGAATCCAGTGATAAATAACAACACTTCAGATCCTTCGCGCATCATAGCCAAAATAACGGTGCTCATAATGGCCAGAATGGTCAAAACTCGACAACGTCTGTCATTTTGGTGAGGCACCACATAGACAAAAAAGAGCAAGGCTATAAAAATCAGAATATTTATCGAGGCATTGACAAGCTCCTGCCCAATACCACCAAAAGCCATTGATACATGACGAATCGTTAGCGCATAAATAACGCCGCTTATCAGCCCCAGGATTAATGCCAATAACATCCATTTTAAACTGCGATTCAAAATCTGACTCAGCGCCAGAAATACACTAATAATTAATGAGGCTTCTAACACCTCGCGCAAAACAATCACTACTGCATTCAGTAACACGTCATTTACTCCGCTATGACCTTGCCTTGTGCCGTTTTAGGGAAAAATTCGCCAAAGAACGGATACACACCGGCCGGAAGTGGACCAATAAAGATAAATGCCTGACTATTGCCTGCAATTACCTTCTCCCGGTTTAGTTCATAACTTTCAAACTCTTCAGCTGTCGGATCCATATTTTTCACCAACAGTTTGACTTTGGTATTGGCAGGGATTTTGACTTCATCGGGAAAGAAAAGATGATCACGAATTTCGATTTCAATCACGGGAGGGCCAGCCAACACCGGCATTACCAAAAACGATAAGCATAAAAACAAACCAACTCTACGCATAATTGACTGCTCTCAGAGGAAATATAACATCGACTTTTAATCCATGGCCCCAAGCGGATGTCCCCAACTGAATATGGGCATGATGTAAATCAACAATATGTTTAACAATAGTCAAGCCAAGTCCACAGCCAATGACACCACTATTGTGCTGATCACCATGCAGGCGATAAAAACGTTCAAATACACGCTGATACTGTTCTTCAGGTATGCCTGGACCAGAGTCTTCGACTCGAAATAACACCCCTTCTTCATGACGCCTCACCACCACATGAATACGACCTTTCTCCGGTGTGTATTTATTCGCATTATTTAGTAAATTGCTTATCAGCGTTTCCAGTGCAAACACATTACCTTCGATGATGTGTGACTCCCCATCCATTTCTATCTCTTGCTGTTTAGACTCAAAAGCATGATAACTTCGAGCGATAAGTGATTGAACTAATTTAAATAAATCCACACTCTCAAACTTGACTGCCGCCTGATCGGGTGATGTTCGGTATAAAGCAAGAATCTGTTCGATCAGATGTCCCATACGTTCAACACCATCACGCAATAAGATGATGTCTTCGTCATCATTACCCAATCTTGCTCGCAAATTATGTAAATGCACTTTGAGCACGCTGACGGGGGTACGTAACTCATGTGCCGCATCGGCTGAGAAACGCTGTTCTCGGTCAAAAGCCTCTGCCAAACGCAATAACAGACTGTTCGTATTATTCACCACAGTCGTTAATTCTTTTGGCACACGCTCCAGTTCGATAGGCCGGAGATCATCTGCTCTTCTCTCACTCAATTGGCTGGCAAAGGTATTGAGCGGTTTAAGGCCAATCCCTACTGCAAACCAGATAATTAATGCGGCTACAGGTATTACCATCACAATAGGCAGTAATGATTCCATCACCACATCTTCAGCCAGCATATAACGAATATCGATACGCTCGGCTACTACGATCCATCGCTGTAAAACCTTGTCACGGTATACATAATTTCGCCAGCGATAGCTACCAAAATTCGTATTCTGAAAGCCTTCATCAAGGTCGCTAAGTACGCTATCGGGTGCATTTTCCGAACGTGTTAGCAAAGCCCCTTTATCATCAATTATCTGAAAAAAGGTATAAGGCGTTTGCTGATTGGTAACGGTTGCTTTACCAAGCTGACGCGAGTTGGCAGAGGCAATCAAAATCGCGGTACTTTCTAACCGGGAATCAAACAATGTTTGTGCTTTATGCATGCTTGATTGGTAGCCATGCAATAACGATACAAAGTTTACCAGCGTTATTGTGGCCAATAACGCCAATAATAAATACAGACGAATAGACTTCATTGCGTTTTAATTGTGTAACCCACACCACGCACGGTTGTGATGAAGTTCTCAGGGAGTTTCTTTCTTAAATGATGAATGTGGACTTCAATCGCATTACTGGCGATTTCCTCTCCCCAGCTGTAAAGCTTACTTTCCATGCTATCGCGGGTCTGCACTCGGCCAACATTCTCCATCAGCATTTTTAACAGCATGTATTCACGACGAAAAAAGTCGACATTCTCACCGTTAACTTTCACCTGCTGGGCACGAGTATCGATGGACACATTACCTACGGTCAGATCAGCATGTTTCAGGCTACTGAGCCTGCGTTCCAGTACACGCAGGCGCGCAAGTAACTCATCCATTTCAAACGGTTTGGCCAGATAATCATCTGCGCCACTATCGAGCCCTGCGACTTTATCCTGAATAGAATTACGTGCCGTTAAAATTAATACCGGTAATTCAGCATTACGCCGTCGAATTTGTTTCAGGACTTCATTACCGTCCATATCTGGCAGGCCCAGATCCAACACCACAATATCCGGCTCAGAAGAAGCAATACTATTAATGGCTTGCTTACCTTCACTCAAATGATTAACGATAAAACCTTCGTTTTTCAGACTGGTTTGTAAGCCTTTTGCGAGTGAAACATCATCTTCAATGAGTAATACCTGCATGTTGATCATTCCCTAGTTTGTATCTGACCTGCTGTAAGGCTTTTTCGATTTCTTGCTGTCTTCCTTCATCTGCAAGGGGTCTAGTTAGTCTGGCAGGTGCTTGTTGAGCTTTTAACAGATAAGTTTCTGCTTCTTTATACTGGTTATTATCTATTAAATACTGTGCATAGAAAAAATTACTATCTATGCCCGTTGGATTGATGGTCAAGGCTTTTTTCAACATCACTTCGGCTTTGTCATCATCGCCAAACCCAATAGGCCAACCAGGCACTTTTGCATACAAGGTTCCAAGGCTGGTATAAGCCGAACCGTCCAGTGCTGTATCATCTAGTTTCATCGCCTGTTCAAGGTCTGCTTTTGCGGCTTTGGCAAGTGATAAAGCACCAAGACCACCTTTGGCACCGGCATAACTTGATTCGATAATGCCACGCCAGATATGTGATTCCGCCGCATCTGGATATTGCTTCACCACGCTATTCGCTTTTTCAACCAAGCTTTCAAAGGCTTTTTCTTGTGCATCACCTGTTAAAGTGTAATTCACTTTAGCCCAGTCATGCTGCAAATCAGCAACACTTTGCATCACATCGGCACTGACAGGTAGACTCACCAGCCCCAGAATCATTGAGAATATATACGCTTTCATCATTTTCTCCATTAAAAATAACGTTTTATGATAGGTAGTTGTTTGATAATTGATTTATCAACAATGCCTGGCAGGATACTGTTGATTCTGACAAACAGTTTTTCAGGCCAGCCAAAATAATGTCTTCGTTTATCCGTAAGCAAAAAGTCGACAATGGCATTCGCTACTTGCTCAGGT
>NZ_DIAC01000037.1:11701-16821 GCF_002414625.1 Methylophaga sp. UBA5088
CAGGGCTGTCCATCGCACTGCCTAATGCTTTGTTCAGTTCATTGACATTGTCGTTATTAAGCGCTGTTTTTGTGGCGCGAGGTGCAAAGTAACGCACATCCACTCCGCTGCCAGCCAGTTCACGATGAAGGGCTTCACTAAAACCCCGCAAGCCAAACTTGGTAGCACAATAGACGCTATAACCGGGCATGCCGATACTTCCCAGAATAGAGCCAACATTGACGATGGTTGATGGTGCATTTTTTTCCAGTAAAGGAATGAAATCGCGTGTCAGTGCAATCTGTGAACTCAGATTAATTGTTAACATCCGTTCAATATCGTTATCTGAATGATCGGTGATGGCAGCAAAACGGTTGATACCCGCCAGATTAATGATCATTTGCAGCGGATAAGGCAGGTTTTCACAATAATCCACCAGTGACTGGCGCTGCGTTGTCTCACTAACGTCAGCGACAAAGTCGTCATGCTTTTCGCCTAAGCTGGCTTTCAGTTCAGTTAGTTTGTCTGCATTGATATCCGTCAATATCAGCTTAGCCCCCTGATCGTGTAATGCCTTAGCTAACTTTTGCCCGATACCACCGGCTGCACCGGTAATCAGAATGGTGACATCTCTCAGACTGTGCATGGCATCTTCTCTTCAGTCAGGCTACGGAAGATATTGCCGTAGAGATAATAAAAGCGTTTGGCACTGTGAATAATGAGATCTTGTTCGGCGGGATCGGTGATTTGATTCATCAGCCCTTCGAAGAATTTGACATGATCCTGATCCAGCGCCCCATGTGATCGCAGATAACTAAAGGCTTTAGTCGGTAAACCTAGTGCATTTTGAATACTTTCTGCGGCTTTATCCGCTGTGGTGATACTAGTGCCTTCCAAGACATGTACCATGCCAAAAAAACCTAGTGGATTGATGCGATGTACCATGTCATAAGCATAGGCGACCATCATTTCTGTCTGCAGATTTGGTTGACTGTGTCTGACCGCTTCTTTATCAGCACCACAGGCGGCGATATCGTTCAGTATCCACTCCTGATGGCCTAATTCTTCTTCAATATATTCAGCCACCGCATTACGTAACCATTCTTTTTGTTCAGGTAAGACACCACCAACACTCATCAAAAGTGGCACGGTATGTTTAACGTGATGATAGGCTTGTGTCAGAAAGTTAATATAAAGCTCGGTAGTGATATCGCCTGTCATCGCTTTGGCAATGATCGGTGCACTGAATAATTGCTCACGTGCTGCCGCTGTTTCTGTTTGTAATCTATCGAAAAAAAGCATTTATGCCTGCTCCTTGTATAAAGCATTTATTTGGTGAGAGTAGCTGTCTAGAATTTGTGTTCTGACGGGACGACCATTTGCCGTCAACGTGCCGTTTTCCACACTGAGTGGCCATTCAAAGCGCTGCCAGTCTGCTAGTTGCGCGTAATCCGGTAGGCGTTTGTTGACCAGGGCTATCCATTGGTCAATCATCGCATCGGTGGTAGTGTCAAAACGAGGCTGAACTAAGACACTGCAATGTGATTTTGCATCTCCAATCACCGTGCAATAGGCCAGAATAGGATTTGCCAATAACTCGCTTTCCACCCACTCCGGATTGATATTTCTGCCAAAGCTACTGATTAATAGATTTTTACGGCGCCCGTTAATATGCAAATAATGGTTGTCATCTATAAAACCTAAATCGCCGGTATTTATCTGCTGCGGATACCAACTATCAGGATGATTGATATAGCCTAAAAAGCAGTTACCTTTAACAATGATTTCACCGGACTCAATACTGACTTTTACATGGTCAAGACACTGACCGACACTGCCTATTTGCCGATAATTTGGGCTATTCAGACTGACCACCGAGCTACATTCAGATAAGCCATAACCCTCAAAAACCGGTAAGCCTAAATCACCAGCTTTCCGTAACAAGTCTGCAGATACACGGCTGCCACCCACGGCAATAAATTTCAAACTATCAGGTACTGGCCAGCCTGTTTCAGTGGCTGACACCAGAGTCAGTAATAATTCGGGTAATAACACCACACTTTCTGGCTGATGTTTGCTCAGCGTTTGTAAAAATTGCTGAACATCAAAACCTCGTCCACCATTAAAGCCAAGCTCGGCTGCTGGTAATAAGGTGACCGATCCTCTGCTTAGCAAAGGTGCGTAAATGCCGGCTAGGTTTTCCAATAAGGTGGTCAGCGGTAATACACACAGGTGTTTGATAGCTTGTAATTCTGTACGTTGGATAATGGCATCAGCCACAGCTAATTGATTATCTGTGCTCATACACACCCCTTTAGGCTGACCAGTAGAACCCGATGTAAAGGTAATTTTTTGGGTTTTCTCTGGAATTTGACTATGACCTTTCTTGGCTAATGGAAACAAAATCAGATTGTCCGTTAACGACAGATGCAACTGGTCAAACAGCTTGAGTGATTGAAATAATGTCGTGCCTTTCGATTCGATTAACGCTAATGTGCCACTTTCACTGATGGCATGATGTTGTTGTTCTGCCGAAAAAAAGGCTGGAATAGGCAAACTGATGACGCCGGCTTCATAACAGGCCAGATCAATACACGCCCAGTCGACACTGTTGTCGGCATATAAGGCAACGACATTCTGTGTATAAGGTAATAGCAGTTCAGTTAGTCTATCCACTTCGTCTATCATCTGACGCCAAGTCAGCTGATGATATGGGTCCTGCAAGGCCAGTGCGTTCGGCTGTTGTGTCGCAATCCGACGTAAACGTTCGACTAACTCAGTCATGACGAAAACTCGCGACAAATTCATTTAATTGATGTTGGTAGCTCTGACGTAAATACAACATAAGGGGGTTGTTGTTAAGTTTTGCCATGGTCTGGCGAATATGACTGGCCACCACAACAGGCTTATCATCGTAATAACTACCCCAGCTTGCCCCTTTATCTGGCAACCTGGTTGGGTCTGCAACACGGATGGCAATAGTCTCAATATCTAATTTCGCCAACCACTGAGAAACGGCTGAATTAGCCGTAAACACAACCCATTCATAACCGGCTTGATAGAACAACTCAGCAAGAAGTAAAAATAAGGTCTGAGTCGCACGTTGTCGTCCTGAGGCCAAGTTTCCGATTTCTACAATGGCATCACGTTGAACGACTGTTTGGGTAAGAATACTGAGCGTCGTTTGAATATCATTATCAAGATAATATTCAAGAAAAAGATGTGATGAATAACTGGCTGGCTGGAAACCAAGTGCTGCTGAAACTAAACCACCTGTCCTGGCAGACAAGATAAACGGCAGAAAATGGCTGATCTCTGCACCGTGTTGTTTTTCAAAGCGCTGATAAATAAATTGTTCAGCGTCCATTCGTCCCGGCTCATTGGCTTTTGCCAGTGTGAGTGGAAAAACAGGCTGAATAATTTGTCGCTCTGCGACGCGTTCAGAGCGGCTTTTATTGACAGACTGTGCCAACGATCTAGCTTCCATAAAATTCCCCTTTGGAGGTGGTATGGAGGCTAGATTAAAAAAGAAAGCTTAACGAAAAATTAAGCTTAAAAAGCTTTATTAATTATTAGACAGGATTATCCCATGCGATTGATTTAATTCAGAAATCTGTTGCTTTATTTGTACTTCCAACAGGCGCTTTCTGCTCTCATTATCATTAGCCAACGCCTGACTGCGCAATAAATCAATCAAATTAATTTCACCTAAATCAAAGGCGCGCTTTTGTAATTGATAATACTGCTGGGTAGTTTTATTTTGTTCCGTGATCAAATCCAGCTGCTGCCGACTACTGTTTAATTCTTCATGAGCAGCGACTTGTCGTGTTTTTAGATCACGCCATAATGATTGACGTGTCACCTGAGCATCAGCTAGTTCGGCTGAGGCTTGAGCGATGGCAGGCTGCCTGTATGCCTTATCATCCAACGCCATGCTAAACCCGATACCCAAGCTATTGGTATAGTCTTCCGCTCTATCACCCCGTTCTCGTCTGACGCCAACAGACAGGCTAGGATTTACTGCACCGTCATATTGTGCCAGTCCCATTTGTGCCTGTAATCTGGCTATCAACTGATCCTGTAACTGCAACTGTGGATGTTGTTGTACGTCTTCGGAAGGGGTGATGACGGTTTCTTCGACCTGTTTTGGCAGGGTGTTTTCACCGGTAATCAGTTGATAAATTTTCAACCGTTGTTGAAGCAACGATGCTGCATTGACCATTTTGCTATGTGCTTCCAGCGTGTTACTGCCTGCCAGTAGTCGTTCAGTTGAAGCAAGATCCCCCGCTTTTACCCGGGACTCCACATCGTTTTGTAACTTTTTCGCGGTTTCCCAAGTCAGTTTCGCTTGTTCTAACTGCGCTTCAGCTAATTTTACTTGCCAGATTTGCTGCCTCACTTCACCCGAGGCTTCCAGTTTCAATGCTTGCTGATAGGCAGGAAGTTCAGCCGCTATTTTTGCTGACAATGCTTGTTGCTGTTGTTTTTGGCCGGGTAACCAAAGCGGTAAGTCCACTCCCCCTTCCCACTCTTGAGAACCTCGTCCAGTACCAACTTCATCACTAAACAGACTTAAATTACCGGTGATAGGTTCTGCAAATAAGCTATTGCTGTATGAGTCATTTGCCTGCTGCAGCTGCTGATACTTACCTTCAGCTAGCAGGCCGGGTAGACGCTGATACACTTTATCAGTGAGTGAAGCCAGATCCAGTCCGGCAGAATAAGGCACTTTGCTGACGGATTCTGCATCGTTTGCAAAAGAAGTGAGCGGGCTGAAAGTGCTTATAAAAGCGGCCATCACAATAGGTGTATATCGTCGCATGTAAAATCCTTAACTCAATGCTGTTCGCTCAAATTTAAGCAGCATGCACCGTGATTATTAAGTCAGACTTAATACAGTATCAAATTGTCACTGTTTGTGTTCGCTTCGGTAGAAACTTATCTGCCATCTGCTCATAAACAGCCAGCATCGCAGGTATGACCAATAACACTAATACTGTTGAAAACATCAAACCAAATGACATAGATACAGCCATTGGAATGAGAAATTGTGCCTGTAACGAGGTTTCAAATAATAATGGTGTCAATCCGGCAATGGTGGTCAGTGAAGTCAATAATACCGCGCGAAGTCGTTGTGTAGA
>NZ_DIAC01000037.1:16955-18113 GCF_002414625.1 Methylophaga sp. UBA5088
AATGCCTGACAGACCAAAAATACCAAACAAAGACAAAATGGTCAGATCAATACCCAATAACCAATGACCGATTAAAGCACCGATAAGACCAAATGGAATGGCTGCCATGACAACCAATGGCCAGCCGTAAGAGGAAAAGACCCAAGCCAGCACCAGGTAAATCATCACAAAAGCCAGCAACGTGCCTTGGGCCATATCAGTCATGGTCTCTGCTTGTTCTTCGGCACGACCTTCGTACGCTATTTTCACCCCATACTTAGAGGATAAGGCCGGTAAAAACGAAGCTTTCATATCATTTAGAATGGCATTATTATTATTCACCACAGCATCAACGGTCGCCGTGATATGTATGGCTAGTTGGGTATCGGTATGTCTGAGTACATCAAAGCCTCGCCGAGACTCAAACTCAACCACACTGGATAACGGTGCACTGCCACCGTTAGGCAATCTGAGCATAAAATTTTCTAATGTCGCTAGCGTATTGCGTTCTGCATCAGGTAGCATAATGCGCACTTCTACTTCATCATCACCATCCTGAAATATCTGAACTAACTGACCATCAAATGCTGCTCGTAATTGACGTCCCACATTTTCAACAGTCAATCCCAGCACATCGCCTTGCCCTTTGATGCGATAGATTAACTGTTCCTGACCATAGGGCATATCATCTTCAATCGCACTGACACCGGCATAGTTTTTTAACTTCTCGGCGATCTCATGTGAGGCTTTTTTTAACTGCTCAGCTGTCGCGCCACTCAGACGAATATCAATATCACTACCCGGTGGACCGCCACGCATTTCACTAATCGTAAACGTTTCAATCCCGGGCGGAAGCTCGATATATTGTCGCCAGTCATGAATGAACGCTTTGTTTCTAATATCGCGTTTATCAGGCGAAATCATCTCCAGTTGAACAGAGCCAAAACGCTCATCCGCCTGACTGCTACTGACATTAGAATTGGCAGAAGATGCACTCCCTAAACGTGTCACAGCCATCTTGACGATATTTTGCTCGTAATCAGCCTCTGCTTTATCCAAAGCCAGATTGATGTGCTGCAAAAATTGCTCAACATCTTGCTTCGGGGTGCCTGCCACGAAACGGGCATTCGCTGTAATGGTTGTGCCTTCTGGCGAGGGGAAAAAGTTAAATAAAATTCT
>NZ_DIAC01000037.1:18215-20224 GCF_002414625.1 Methylophaga sp. UBA5088
ATTCTACCACTGGCCAGCAGGCTGATAGACAGAATCAATATCGCCAATGTGAGACTGATCGTGACCACACTATTTTTAACAGCCAGAGTAACCAGAGGCCTAAAAAATTGTTCACGAAATTGTTCAAATTTATCATCAAGCCAGACTCTCAACTGACCTGGCTTATCATGATGCATACTGTGAAAAGTGTGGCGTAAGTGCCCGGGAAGTATTAAAAAACTCTCCACAAGCGAGGCAATAATCACACAGATCACCACAAAAGGAATATCAAACAGAATATTGCCAATCACACCGCTTATCAGCATCAATGGCAGAAAAGCAGCAATAGTCGTTAATGACGATGAGATAACCGGCGCTAACATGCGCCTTGCGCCACCTTCTGCAGCGGACAAGGACCGCTCTCCACTTTGGTAGTGAGATAACGCATCTTCGCCCACCACGATGGCATCATCGACAATAATGCCCAATGCCATGATCAAAGCAAACAAGCTGATCATATTGATGCTGCCGCCGAGCATGTACAAAACGGTCAACGCTGCCATGAAAGACACGGGAATACCCACGGCCACCCAGAAAGCGACTCTGCCATGCAAAAATAAAAAGAGAATCGCTAATACCAGGAGAAGTCCGCCCAAACCATTACTGAGAAGCAGATTTATACGCTCCTGAATCAATGACCAACTGGCATCATAGACTCTAATATCCACGCCTTTGGGTAAAGTGGGTCTGGCTTGTTCTAGCCAGTTTTCCATAATCCTGGCAGAGGCCAATGCATCAGCATTTTCGGTTCGCAGCAGTTCAATCTCAACGGCGGGTTGGCCATGATAAAACACCTTGACCTGATCACGCATGGCACGACGCTCAACATCGGCCACATCCTCAATCAGTAAAACGCGCCCCTCATAATCACTTTTTAGGGAGATATCACCAAAGGCATCAGCATCACGGCGTTGATCGAGACTACGGATTTGGCGTGCAGTTTCACCATTACCAATCTCCCCGGCAGGCAAATCCTGACTTTGGTCAGCGACACGTTGACTGACATCACCAAAACTCAAACCCAATGACTCTAGTGTTGAAGTGCTGACTTTAATCGCCATTTCTTCATCAGGTAATCCAGTGATATTGACTCTGGAAATGCCGGCATCAAGCAACTCATGCTCAATTTGATGCACCAGTCCACGTAACTCATCTAAGTGGCCATCTGTCGTCACCAATAATCTGGCGACGTTATCGTATCGCGTCACAATACTGATTTCAGGTGTTTCAGCATCACTAGGCAGATTTCGCAAACGAGCGACATGATCTTTTACCTGATCAAGCGCCTGTCCCATCTCTGTACCCTCTTCAAACTCCAGAGTCACCAGAGACGAGCCGTAGGATGAAGTTGAGGTCATTTTATCGACGTAGTCGATGGTGCGGAGCTCTTGCTCAATGCGACTGGTCAACGCATCTTCTACATCTTCAGCGCTGGCCCCACGCCAGACAACACTGACGGTAATCACATCAAGTGCAAAGTTAGGGAAAAATTGCGTATTGAGTTTACTTAACGACACAAACCCACCGATTAACATCATCAGCATGAGTAGGTTTGCCGCTACCTTATGCTGGGCAAAAATACCAATGATATCTGTGCGATGTGCCGGCAGGCTCACAGGGCAGTCTCAACCGCTAAACCCGTGATGGCATTAGGAAGCTGTGTCGTCACGATTAAGTCACCCGCTTGTATAGCATCACTTCGGATTAACAATTGCTGAATATTATCTTCCGTGATGACTTCCCCCACCCGCTCGATGGTCATGGCTTTTAAATGTCCATCCTCTATCACATAGATACGATCCAGCCCGTATAGCGCACTAAAAGGCAGTTTAATAACATGCTGTTGTTCTGCGAGTTGGAGCTGCAGTTCGACAAACGTGCCTAAAGGTAATGTGTTGCTATGATTCATTAGCCGGAACAAGCCATCAACCCCTCCACTATCAAGTCTGACTTCTCCTGAGAGTCGCTTT
>NZ_DIAC01000037.1:20311-21217 GCF_002414625.1 Methylophaga sp. UBA5088
ACTTCTCCTGAGAGTCGCTTTAATTCTAACTTGATTGGCTCACCGTCAATGACAGTGGAGGCGATGATTTGTTGCCCGTTTTCCAACATCTTACGAATTTTCTGGCTGTAACGGCCGGGAATTTGGGCTCGTACCTCTAGATTATTTAGATCATAAACCTTAATCAGACTATCGCCTGGCCTAACACGATCGCCAATAGCAACATTCAATGTCGCAACACGACTCGCAAAAGGAGCAAGTATATCGGTACGTCCCAGATTCACCTCACTCTGTTTGAGTAAGGCTTCAGCTCGTTTTTTAGCCGCTTCTAGCTGTGCCAGTCGTGAAGGATGCTCGGCGATATCATTCTGTAATTGTTTAAGTGCCAGCACTTGTTGTTGGTAAGCTGATAAGGACTCATCCAGTGTGGCGCGAGATGTCAGCTTGTTTTGCTCGAGTTTTTTAGCTCGCTGAACCGCATTATCTGCCAGATTGACTAACTGCTTCTGATTATCCAGCAAGTTAAGGTCGCGTTGATAACGCACATTTTCATTGGCAATTGAAGCAATAATTTCATCCACATCAGCTTGGCGCTGCTGCTTGACGAGTTCAACATCCG
This sequence comes from Methylophaga sp. UBA5088, assembly GCF_002414625.1. NCBI lineage: Bacteria > Pseudomonadati > Pseudomonadota > Gammaproteobacteria > Thiotrichales > Piscirickettsiaceae > Methylophaga > Methylophaga sp. UBA5088. The sequence goes on from NZ_DIAC01000037.1 coordinate 20,910, forward strand.
TTTTATCAAGCTGCAGTAGTAATTCACCTCGATCAACAGTTTCACCTTCCAGCACCATTACTGATTCAACATCAGCTTCAACAGCCGCTTTAAGATTGGCATCACGTGGAGTTTCAATCCGACCATACACAGTTATTTGTGGACGTATTGTTTGGAACTCAGCGGGAATGGCATTCACCAGCCAGGCTTTTTGTTTGGTGTCTTTGGCTGTTGCTTTTGGTTTAGTGGCAATAAGTGCAGCCACAATCAGAACAGTCAGGCCAAAAATAATGAGTGGTATAACAACTTTTTTCAGCTTGACCATTCTG
>NZ_DIAC01000037.1:21318-26504 GCF_002414625.1 Methylophaga sp. UBA5088
AGCTTGACCATTCTGATATCTGTCTCTTTAGTTAGTGGGATCAGTCACAATAGCTACCCGTATGGCATCCAGCGATAATGAGGCTGATTGAATGCCAGCATTCAACTTTTCCTGGCGCTGTTTCAAATAATCCAGCTCTTGTTGTCGGATATTCGGGTTGACTTTTGCCAAGGCACTCAAACGCTGATACTCCTGCTCCAACTCATTATTCATATTAGCCAGTGCTTCCTGCTTTAATGTGTCTTCCATGTCTGTCACCGCATTTTTGGCCTGGGCGAGCAAGTTCTCGACAGGGCCACGGGCATGACGAATCAATTCCTGAGCTGTTGCTCTTGGGATGCGACCGGCTATTTTATTGAAATCATGCTCATCAAACACGGTTTGGTATTGTTTACCACGTTCATCCACCACCAGTCTAATGTGGCTTTCAGAAATAAAGCGTTGAATCTGTAGATCTCGTTCCGAAATAGTGCGCATAACAAATATGGCTTCCAGTAATAAACTGCCGGCTTTCACCTCATCAGTTGCTAAGGTACAAAATGCACTATTGCCTAAATCACTATTCAATACCATATCCATTGCGCCCAGCACCATAGGATGTTCCCATGTCAGAAAGCTCATATCCTCACGACCCAGTGCTTTGTGACGTTGATAGGTCGCAGTCAGTCCTTCATCTGGCAGTTCCGGGAACTGTGTCTGCATATGCGTGCCAGGTTCGATGATAATGCTGTCTGTGCTATGAGGATGTTGATCTACGCCGAAGGCATCAAACACATCATCCATAAAACCGGCCAACTCAAGTGAACGGGATAACATTTCAACATCCGCCACAACTGATTCTGCCTGAGTCTCATTGAAGGAATGACGCTCAAGTAAGCGATGGCGCCCAGACTGAAGTTCTGTCAGCGTTTGCTCGGAAACTTCCTGTGTTTGTTGTATCAGACTATCTAATAAACCCTGGTTTGCTGGTTCAGCCATGGCGGCTTCCAGTGCTGGTTTTGTCACATTCGCAATACGCTGTCCTGCAGCCAACACCTGTTCAAACGCATTCATACCCTGGTGATACCACTGCAATAAAATGGATTGTGCTGTATCGGCGTAATAAGGGACATGGATATGCACATCATGATGCTGCCCGATACGATCCAATCGACCAATCCGTTGTTCCAACAAATCCGGATTAACCGGTAAGTCAAATAACACCAGATGATGTGAAAACTGAAAGTTACGTCCTTCACTGCCGATCTCGGAACAAACAAGGCACTGCGCCCCATCTTCATCATCTGCAAAATAAGCTGCAGCACGGTCACGATTCACCAGGCTCAACCCTTCATGGAACACTGCTGAACGTATGCCTTGACTGATATTGAGATGGTTCTCAAGCTGTTGGGCGGTGTCAGCCTGAGCACAGATGATTAAGATTTTATCGTCGCGATGCGCTTTAAGAAAATCAACCAGCCAACTGACGCGGCTATCGTGTTTTAACCAGTCAACATCGGTGAAATGTTGTTCAGGCAAAATAATATGACTCAGATCTTCATCAGACAAAGCATCCGGAAGCGGCAATTCATATTGGTGAAGTAGTCGATTCGGGAAGCCTTTCACCACATCACGTGTATTTCGATACAGCACCCGACCGGTGCCATGTCTGTCGAGAAGTTGTTGAATGGCATCCACTTTTGTATCGATGTACGCTTCTTCAGCACTTAACTGCTCAAATAACATCTCATCGAGATATTCCTTAAGCTGTGACTGCTGCGCTGGTGATAATTGCGTCCAACTTTCTGCGGCATCAAGCTGTTCGATTAATTCGCTGACTGGTTGATATGCTGCTTCTTGCTTCACAAATGCATCAAAATCATAAAACTTATCAGAGTCGAGCAAACGTAGGCGCGCGAAATGACTTTCAATACCTAATTGTTCAGGGGTGGCCGTTAACAATAATAATGCCGGAATCTGAGCCGCGAGCGTTTCAACCAGTTGGTAACCCTCACTTGATTGTTCAGGTGACCATGCCAGGTGATGCGCTTCATCCACAATCAACATATCCCACTCTGTCGCCAACATGTCGACCTGCATCTGTGGGTTAGCCAATAGGTTATTTAACCCACACAACACCATTTGAGCACTCTCAAAAGGATTGCCTTCATCAAGTTCTTGCAGCGCGTCGTGCCTTTCGTGGTCAATCAAGGTAAAAGTCAGATTAAAGCGGCGGAGCATTTCCACTAACCATTGATGCAATAACGCATCTGGCACAACGATAAGTGCTCGTCTGACCTGACCGGATAAGACCTGTTTGTGCAAAATCAGACCTGCTTCAATGGTTTTACCGAGTCCGACTTCATCTGCCAGTAACACACGTGGTGCAAATCGTTGCGCTACCTGCTGAGCAATATATAGCTGATGTGGTAAAAGTTGAACACGGCCGCCTAATAAGCCATATGCCGGCGATTTTAGGAGTTCATGCTGATAATTGAGTGTTTTTGCACGTAATTCAAACTGACTGTTTTTATCGACCTGACCAGCGAAAAAGCGGTCTTGAGGCTGGTTAAAGTGAACACGGCTATCCAGATCCATTTCATGGATACTGATGGGTTCACCCGTCTCGGTATCGCCTTGATAGATATAACAACCATTAAAGGGTTGCACGGCGCTAATCACAAAACTCACATCCTCACGCGTGCTGACTTTATCCCCTTCAGAATAGATGACACGGCTTAAAGGCGCATTATCAGCAGCATAAAAACGACTCTCTGCCGCCGCGGGGAAGAATACTTCAATACGACGTCCACTGCTTTCCTGAATGATACCCAGACCAAGCTCTGCTTCGCTATTACTGACCCAGCGTTGGCCTACGATAAATGCACTTTCTGACAATGTGTTTTGCTCCGTTATCTCGATGTTTAATGTTCAACGGTTATCATCGCCAAACTGATTACTGAAGCATAATGATAACCGTCTGCTCAAACGCTTTTTATGACGGATAATATGTAGCCTCGTTGACGACAAAAATGTTGTTAGGCTCGATATGGTAAATTGTTGGCTTGTTTTTTCCTATAGCCGAGTGTTCATGGCCACAGAATTTTACACCGTTGAGACCACCACTGAGGTGGAATATGAAATAAAAAAGTCCCGTTTTATTGGCGTTATTATGCCCTGCCAGAGTGAAGATGACGCCCTCCGTAAATTAGGTCAACTCGCTCGACAACATCCACAAGCCAATCACCTCGCTTTTGCCTGGCGCATTCGCCAACCAGAAGGCTTTTTAACTGAACGTTTTCATGATGCCGGTGAGCCATCAGGTACAGCGGGTCGTCCGATACTCGCTCCTTTGGAAGGACAAAGTCTTATCAATACAGTCATTGGCGTAATTCGTTATTTTGGCGGTGTAAAACTGGGCACTGGCGGACTTACCCGCGCCTATGGCGCAGCAGCAAAACAAGCGATTGCTGAGGCTGATATCGTTAAATGGGTAGAAATGGCAGAAATGACATTAGAGATTGATTACTCACAGCTACAACTCCTCGAATACCAGCTCAAACAACTACGTGGAGAAATTATCGATCAGAGTTTTACGGATAAAGTCGTGGTTAGCATCATACTGCCTGCACAACATCAGCAAGCTATCCGACAACAATTTATTAGCGACTATTAGCCTCTAACATAATCAGTCGTCCATTAATATACGGTTTATTAAAGTGACATTTATCAGCAATATAGCTGATTGTATTACGGTGATATATGAATACATGCGTCGGATCATTCTTATAATTCCAGCGATGAAAATCGATCGCCTCATGATAGATCTCCGTCATACAAAATAGTCGCCCGCCTGGTTTTAAACAATCTCTGAGCAGAGCAAAACTGTTTGCCGGTTGATGGAAATGCTCGATGACTTCACAGCTGCAAATATAGTCGTATTGTTGCTTCAACAGCTCATCATCATTAAAAAATAACGGGTCATAGGCTGCAATGGTGAAACCTGACTGATTTAAGACATGTGTAATCACCGGTGCATGTCCTGCACCGAAATCAAGCCCCTGATGATGCGATTTAAAAAACTGTTGAACAGCTTGGGTAATCGGAGAAACAAAGTGTTGAAAGCGTTTATCTTCTACATCATTTAAATGTTCCAGATAACGGCTCTGTTCTGCTTGGCGATCCGGCCATAAGGCCGGATCCATAAACACGCCATAACAAAAATCACACTGATGATATAAACGGTGTTTGAACTGATAAAACACCCTGGCCTGATGTTGGCAGAGTGGACAGGAAACCGTCATCTAAATCGGTAAAAAGCTGGTAATAAAACCAATCAAGCCGCCAAACACCCCACCCCAGACCACTAGCCAGCCTAAATGAGTGCGTATCATGTCTTGAACCATATTCTTCACCATTAGCGGCGTGAGTTCATCAAGACGTGATTCCACTATATGTTCGATTTGCATATGGATATCATCAAACACGGCATGGCTGTTGAGTTTTGAACGAATACTTTGCTGAAATGAGTCACTGTGAGCAATATCATCCAAAGAACGTGTCATTTTTTTAATAAACGGCTCACGCAGGGGTTCGAGTGCAGACTTACCACCAAACATAGAGAGCATGCTGCCAAAAGACGACTCCATAATCGTCGCAACCAGACTATCGTAGACGGGTTCTAAATCCGTATTCTCAATAACATCCGAGAAATCCAGCGGGTGTTGCGCATTATCAGCGACCAGTTCAGCCAGAAATCTATCGACATTTTCTTTGCTAAAAAACTGTTGCATGACCAGCTTATGAATACCGGCCTTAAACTCAGCAAAACGCTCTACCACGACACCAGAACCATACAATCCCGGTACTTTCTCAAATAGCATATGAATGGCTATCCAGTTTGTCAGACTACCGGCCAGTGCAAACAAGCCGGTAGCCAGAATCGCCTTTGAGGCGTTTGAATCAATAAATAATCCGGTAGCAACAAATGTGGCTGCTACCAAGTGGGTTATTAAACTCTTATTCATCGGTCCATTTAGTGAGTGCGTTGATAATTTGTGAAGCTTGGTCACGGCTTGAAATATTAAATTTAGAACGCTGGCTGTACTCGCCATTGCGTTTTTGATAACGACGAATGGTGTATTTATCAGGACCAAAGTCACCGGTTTTACGATCAAGATCCTGATAACGGAACATTACTGTTGCCC
>NZ_DIAC01000097.1:0-158 GCF_002414625.1 Methylophaga sp. UBA5088
GCGCGTTTACTCAGCTGGTTATAGGCAATAACCGCTGGAATAGCTGCAAACAAGCCGATAGCGGTCGCAATAAGGGCTTCAGCAATGCCCGGTGCTACGGTATTTAGTGTCGCTTGTTCTACCTGAGATAACCCAATAAACGAGTTCATAATTCCCCA
>NZ_DIAC01000097.1:334-715 GCF_002414625.1 Methylophaga sp. UBA5088
CTGCTCACCGATATTGACCAACATGGCGCGTTCAATATTTTCTACTTTTTTATCTTGCGCCATGGTGCCGATATGTTGATATTTTTCATACTCTTGCCAGCCAGTTTGAAAAATGGCAGGAATCGCTTTATACAGAGTCACATCCGTTTTGGCTGCTGGCAAAGCGGCCATATCACTTGTTTGTCTGAATAGTTGCTGAAACTGTTTGTTTTGTTTCTCCAAACGATTGAGAACATGTGAACGCCAAAGAATCAGATACCAGCTCACCATCGACGCCAATACCAGAATTATCATGACTATTTTGACTAACATACTGGCATCACTTACCAGCCCCCAAATGGTCATTTCATGCATTGCTGTTTCCATGATTGACTCCTTATT
>NZ_DIAC01000097.1:892-4396 GCF_002414625.1 Methylophaga sp. UBA5088
TTTCCATGATTGACTCCTTATTTATTGATGTCTGTCAGGCCAAACTGATCAGCAATGGCTGACCATGGCACATATTTGAAGTTCTGGTTTGCCCGAGGCATACGGTTACGACCATCTTGCACAACCAACATGCCTTGTTGCCATGGTTGGCCAAGGTTGATGCTAGTCACATCAAGGCCATCTGTTTCCGATACGCCATCAATGCCTGTAGCCGTATTAAAACCAATACGAAACACACCACGGTAGTCAAAAGGAGGCAGGGCATCCAAAATCACATAACTGTTATTACCTTGACTGGATATCACTAAAAAGTTCTGCTGTTGTGTCTGATACAAACTGATGCCTTCAATATCTTCTTTGAGGTGCTCCCCAACGGGCATGACCTGTGTCATCACAGTCGGTTCATCAGCTCTGGCATCCAGTGTCCAGACCGCTCTGTTTTCTTCACCAATAAATAGTCGATCGTGTTTATCATCTGCTACACAGCCTTCAGGTTGGGTAGCCACTTTAAACTCACGTACTAGTTCACCAGCGATATTGCCGTGTTTATCCTGCATCAGATACTGAAAAAAACGACCATCTTTATCATTAACAATGGTGTAGATATCACCTTGTTTATTTTTATACATACACAGACCATAAATATCCTGTGCACGGGTAGTCACTTCACCTATTTCGCTGACTTTTCTGCTGCCGGGATCGATGGCAAACACATGAAGTGAGTTGTTATCTCGGTTGCTGGCAACCGCTAAATCAACTTGTTTACCGTTGAAGTGAAAGCCGTGACGAACATCGACATTGTTGAGCCTACCCACCGCTAAAAAGGACTGTGTTTTACCATCTAGGTCGTAGACGCCCAGACCACCTTGCTTATCTGTACCCAATATCAGACTTTGTTCAGGATCACGTTGATTAACCCAGATAGCAGGATCATCGGCAGCATCACCTAAACTGGGTACAGGGTCTGTTTGTTTTAAAGGTGTAACAAGTGGTATCGCTTCTGGTGACGACGTCTTTTTATGTGGCCAAGGCAGAGTATAAGAAGCCGTGCCCATATCGTGTTTGATAATAATATCTAACTTTTCGCCATCCATTCTGGCACTGATGGCTTCAGGTTCGATCAACTGCTTTAATGGAAAGGTTGTCTCAAGCTGCCATTGTTCTTGATGTTCTACATAAACTGATAAGCTAGATGATTCAGCATCAAGGACTAATAAACCACCTGGCACAATCGCCATACCTGCAGCGCTGTCTTTTAATTGGCCAAATGGCTCAACAAGCGCAACAGGATAGCGGCTGAGGTCGGCCTCAGGATGAGCATCATAAGCCCATATGCCAACGCTTTCTTCGTTAATATAGAAACGTGAAAGGGCATCATCAACCTGGCAGTATTCACTTTCTGGTGGCGTGCTTATGTGGCGAATTAATTGAGGGAGAGCAATGGGAGAGGAGGCATCAGCCACCAGCCATTGCTCTCCTTGTCCCTGCTCACCAACCAGAAACAAGAACCCATTTTGTGCCTCATCTTGATATAGACAGACACTTTCAATTTTAAAATCAGGTTGCGGGAGATAGGTGCTAGCAACCCAATCTTGTGAAGTGTTATCAAACAATGCCACCATGGCCTGCTGTCGATCCAGATCAACGCTTGCCAATAACAGGCCTTGCTTTACCTGACGATGGTCAACGCTACCAAAGTTACCTTTAAGCAGGCTCATGGTTTTGCCATCTACAGATTCAAGTGCAATGCCTTTTTGTGTATAAGCAACAAGACGGTCAGCATCGTTTATGACTGTTTTGTTAAGTAGCTGTGTTGATTCAATATGGCGGTTATGTTGATTATCAACTGCGTGTAGTGTCTTATCAGCCAATGCTGATAGCGGTAAAAAGGCCATCAGGCACGAGGGTAATAAGGTCGGTTTTAATCGTAATTTATTCATGTTATTTATCTATATATTTCAATATGTTTTAGAAGTTAGTTAATGTGAAACCAAGTTTAATGCTTGGCCCATATTCTTCATATTGAGCGTTGTAAGCACTGCTGCCGGTATAGACGTAATACTCTTCATCAGTAAGATTTTTTGCTTCCAAAGTAATCTGGGCATTTTTGGTGACAAAGTAGCTGGTGCTAAAGTCGAGGAAGAGCTGTGAGTCGACATATTGATCATGTTCTTTATCATCAATACCTGCGACTTCTGATAGATAAGAAGACTTGTAGTTAGCCGATAAACGCATGCTGAGCTTGTCGTTTTCCCAACCAACCATCAGGTTGGCGACTTGGTTGGATTGACCTGGTAAATCGATATCACGTTTTTGTCCTAAACCTTCAATTTCAGCATCGGATTGACTGAATGTGGCATTTGCCCCCAGTAACAAGCCATTCCACGGGGCGGGTAGCCAACTCAGCTTTTGTGTATAGGCCAGCTCAAGACCATAGACTTTTGCTGACTCACCGTTTGCAAAAGTTTCTGCCTGATCAAAGGCTGTAAACATACCTGTACCACCGAGGTCAGTGTTATAGACAAAATCAGAGATATCTTTATAGAACACATAGGCCGACACCGCGCCCGCTCGTCCCATGTAATGTTCGATACCTAAGTCCAGATTTTTTGATGTCATCGGATCTAAATCCGGATTACCAAAGCTTGCTTCATCACCATCAATGGCAAATCCTGGGGCTAAGGCTTCAAATGTTGGGCGGACAACACTATTGGTCCATGCGGCACGAACCTGAGTTTTATCATCAAGGTAATAACGTAAATGTAATCCTGGTAACCAGTTGTGGTAGCTGTTTTTGCTGGAAATAGCTTCAAAGTTACCGTCTCTGATACCTGTACCTTTTGCTTTAAACTCTGTTCCCTCATAACGAAGGCCGGCGATAATCGTCCAGTCATCGAGGTCTAAGGTATTCATGACATAGGCAGCGTTAATATCTTCATTCATCACAAAGTCATTAATTTGTGACTCTTCAGTATCCACATTGCCTGCTTTATCTAACCGACCGATAAGACGCTCCAATGCCGAGCTACTAATACCTTGACCATATCGGTTTAGACTGTAATCCACATTACCAGCACTATAGGCAGCAAGACTGGTATCGTTGGTACCAAAGTCTTCAAAAGCCCAGGCATCAACTTCATTATCTTTTTCACGGCGTGATAACTTACCGCCAAATTTCAATTGCGAAGCGTAACCTTGAATATCAAAGTCTCTGGCAAGATCAATTTTGATATTCTTTTCGGTATCGGTAGTTTTTTGTTCTTCCCATTCCACTTCATCAAGTTCAAAGCTGGCTGGGTTGTAATAATCTGATCCGGCATTTAATCTCGGTTTTGAGGTGCCGCTGTAGCTCACATTATCGAAATCACCAACAAACTTGGCACCGGCAATATGACCTGGCGTGTCTTCACTGGCACGGCTATATCCAATCTGACCATCAATCTTCCATAAACCGATAGTTTTCTCACCACCGAATACATAAGACTGAATTTCTTGGGTCTCTTC
>NZ_DIAC01000097.1:4540-14761 GCF_002414625.1 Methylophaga sp. UBA5088
TCTTTTAATTCACGGAAACCTTCAGCGTCATCGCCTGATTCATTTGGGAGGAGGGGATCGGCAAATTCAATACCAGCCGCGTTACGGGTTTCCGTATCTGTAAAACGACTGAATAAAGTACGCAGGTAGTAACTGGTATTGACGTCGGCTTTGTAATCAAAATTGACACCTAAACCCAGACGCTCACGTGAAATCTCGTAATCACGTTGTTCCAGTTCCTCGAGACGCGGTTGACTACCATCAAAATCCCAGGCGCCACCGGTTTCAACATTATCTGAACCAAAGTCCCGTTTTTGCCAACTCAAGGCCGCGGCCACACCAAAGTTATCGACCCCATCACCAATACTAAAAATATTACTGACTGCACCTGAGCCTTTAGGGCTGATTTGGTCAGTATTATCATCAAAACTACCTTCTGTTGAGAGCGTATAGAACAGGCCATCATGATCAAAGGCTGACAGACTTCTGACATTGATGGTGCCGCCCAGCGAGTTCGCATCCATATCAGGGGTTAATGTTTTTACAACTGAAAGAGATTGCACCAACTCACTCGGCAAAACATCCAGTGCTACAGCCCGGGTATCACTCTCAGGTGAGGGCACATTAGTACCATTGATAGTAACGGCATTCAGTTCAGGAGCCAGTCCACGAACAGTAACAAAACGTCCTTCACCCTGATCGTTTGCCACAGACACACCCGGTAAACGCTGTAACGCTTCAGCAGCATTATCATCGGGTAACTGGCCAATGCCATCCGCATGCACCACACTCTCAATACTATTTGAGTTGCGTTGTTCAGTGAGTGCTTTGTCAATCTGTACTGCCTGTCCAATCACACGAACAGTTTCCAGATTGAGGTCATCCTCAGCGTGGACGCCATTACTGATAAAACTACTTATGCCAAGAGCAATCAGACTTAACTTAAAACTGGGTCGCTCTAACATCAGGTTTGTCTTTTTCATAAATATCCTTGTCGTCATAGTGGTTCGATGGCGGCAAGTGTAGGTAGGCTAAATGACAGTTAGATGACAGAAAAATTTAAAAGCATTTAAAAACAATAAGATAGCTCAGTGGTGACCGTATATTTGAGCTGAAATGACCATGACGAAGTTAAAAATGTTGAGTTGGAAATAAGCCTATCCCACCTAGCTTAATTCTTTAAAAACAACGTCATATGAATATTTGGTGCACGGTTTAAACATTAAAAAAATGAAGAAATGGTCATTTTTTTGTGAGCTAAATTGACTGCATGTGATGTCACAACACTGTCATTTTTTTAGCGTAGTGTCGCCAATATTCAATGTTTATAGCTGATATTTAGTGCACTTAAATCAATGAAAAAACGACCGTTTTTACAGACTTCTTATTTTTATGGCTTGGCGACAGCTATTGTTTCCGGGACCCTCATTTTACGAGCATGGGGTGACGTAAAGCCGATAAGCGAGGTGAACTGGTTGGATGTTATGTCAGAAGGCGGCATGGTGATCCTAGCCTTTTTCTGGTTGGCCTTATTACTTCGGAGTCGACCTGCAGGCCGAGTAACGCGGTTGTTGGCATTTGGTTTATGCGCCATTGTTTTTTCCTGGTCGATGGATTTTATGGATGAGTTCATTCGTATGCCATCAACCTTAATCTGGCACAACTGGCTTGAAAGTATGCCGATACCGATTGCCTTAATATTATTAAGTATTGGTATCTATCATTGGCATCAGGAAGAAATTGCTATCAGTGCTCAAATGGTAAAACGTGAACGGTATTTTCGCGAGCACCGTTTGTTTGACAAGCTTATGCCTGTTGGCGGCGGCGCTTATTTAAAAAAACAGCTCAAGCTATCCTTGGCAGAGAGTAAAAAGCATCAGCAACCATTGGCGCTCATCGCCATTGATCTTGATGATTTCAATGTGATTAATCGTTTGTATGGCATAAAAGAGGGCGATCACATCCTCCAGCTGGTCTGTCAGCTATTATTGTTAAACCTGCGTGATAAGGATTTGATCTGTCGCTTGGCTGGCGACCGTTTCGTTATCCTCTTACACGACACCGATGAGGCTGAAGCAAAACAGCTGAGTCAGGATCTGCAACATGCGGTAGCCAGTTTTGCTTACCGTACACAGGAATCACAGCAGCGTGTCTATTTAACAGCGACGACCGCCATTACCATGGCAAAAAGGGATGATTCTGATTCGTTAATTAAACGATTAAATCAACTTCTTAGCCAGCGTAAACAAACAGCTGCACCTGTCATCTGAACCATGGCAAAGCTGGTAAAAACGCTGGGATATGAGCTAGATACACCCTGTATCACACCTCATTATCAGCCCGCTGTATTAGTCGAATTGGCACTGTCACGTGATGTGTCTGAGTATCATCTACTGAAAGGAACGCGTTTACAGCTTGGTGATTTTGAGCAGGCTGAAGAGCGCATTAGTCCTGACCAATATCTGACGTTAATCAAAAACTCTCAGAAACTAACGGATGCTGATGATATAAGCTTTTTATATGGTCAGCGTTTATTTCCTGGATTTTATGGTTCTGTGAGTCAAGCTTTACAGCAAGCGAATAACTTACGTCAGGCAATAACGATCCTTTGTGAATATCATGCCATTTTGTCGCCACTATTCACGCCTCGATATTATGAAAATGACGATGAGCTATTTTTGTATTGGGTTGACAGTACAGGAAGCATAGAACAACACAGATTTATTATTGAGTCTTACATGTCCGCTTTTGTGTCGATGGTGGCGTGGTTAGCTGGTGAAAAAATGCCTTGGCAGTTTGAATTTAGCTACGATGAACCTGAATACGTTGAACAATATTGGGTCAACTTTGGACAAGATATTCGCTTTAATCAACAGATGAACCGAATACGGCTACCCAGATACTGTTTGGATACACCTTGGCCGAATGCATCTAAGTTTGGCATGCAGGGCGCCTTAAAAGAGAGTGACAAGCAACTTTCTGAAGAATACAGCCCGTATAGTTTTCTTGATCAAATATACAGCTACCTTCAGTCACATATAGACGAACCACTTAATTTGGATAAAGTGTCATTTTCATTTGGCCTCAGCCCGGCCTCCATGAAACGAAAGCTCAAAAAGCATCAAACCAGCTTTCAACAACAATTAGACTTGGTCAGAAAACATACCGCTATTTATTTGTATGAGGTTAAACAGATGAATAGCCAGGAAATAGCCGAGTACCTCTGTTTTAATGACATGAATAATTTTCGACGAGCCTTTAAGCGTTGGACTGGAAGCTCGCCTTATCATTTATTTGCACAATAATTTGAAGTAGCTAAATCATTTTGTTTTATTACTTAAGCCTTCCTTAATCTCGTTCAGCAAAAATTCAGTATCCAGGGTCTATAACTGAACTGTAGCTAAACATTAGCTCAGTCAATTTAAGGAGTCATCCTATGAACAGATTAAATACCTTTCTCTCTATCAGTGCGTTGAGTATTGCCAGCTCTGCTTCTGTCGCCGTTGCCGATAGCAAAAACGTTGATCCCAAAAATATCAATAAAATTGAAACCAGTCTGGTTGAGAGTCACACACCCTCTTCGAATGAAGCAAGCAACAAAGCGCACCAGGAAATAATAAAAAAATAAAATGCTAATGATCCTTCAATCTGTTACCGATTTTACTCCTCCTCGGTAACAGCTTTTTTTTGCCCGTTATCTGAGCGTCATGTTGATTTTATCAATGCAATAAATACGTTTATGCGTAGCCAATAGCTGGTGTTTCTCGCTATCCTATGACGTCAATCTTTATATCACCCTCTGATTATCTGATATTAAAAAGTGGAGCAGTCAATGCAAACCGGTAGTTCAATTTACCTAGACTATCAGGCAACAACGCCGATAGAGCCTCGCGTTGTTAGCGCAATGGCACCCTATAACCATGAGATTTTTGCTAATCCACATTCGACAGCCCATGTGTTAGGTCAGCAGTCAGCGGCAGCGGTTGAGGCCGCACGCAGTACGATTGAAAAATGTATTAATGCCTCTTCTGAAGAAGTGATTTTTACCTCTGGTGCGACAGAGTCAAATAATCAGGCGATTGCCAGTGTGATATTTGGTAATACCACAGATCGCCGTGACATTCTTATCAGTGCAATCGAACATAAATGCATTAAAAATGCTGCCCATTTTTACGCGGCTAAATTAGGTTACAAAGTTAAAGAAATCCCAGTGCATAGCTCGGGGCTGATTGATGTTGATGCTTATCAATCTTTATTGTCTGACCAAACTTTGCTGGTTTGCATAATGGCTGTGAATAATGAAATCGGCACTATTCAGGATGTCAAAACCTTTGCTGAAATGGCTCATCAATCAGGCGCTTTATTTCATTGTGATGCCGCACAAGCCCCTGAAGCGATAGATATTGATGTGAAAGACTGGAATGTCGATATGCTGAGTTTGTCTGCCCATAAAGTTTATGGTCCCAAAGGCATCGGTGCGATTTATATTAAAAACGATCTTCAAGCCGAGTTACCGCCTTTCATTCAGGGAGGAGGGCAGCAGTTTGGTATGCGTTCTGGCACTTTGGCCACGCCACTCTGTGTTGGTTTTGCTGAAGCGATGCGTATCACCAAACAAGAAGCAAAAACTCACCGTGAACAATTAACGCATTTGAAACGTTTGTTTCTACAACAACTGGAAGCGACACATATTCCATTTAAATTGAATGGCACACAAACTCAGTGTCACCCTGGCAATATTAATGTGCAATTCATTGGTTGCGATGCGAATAAGCTATTAGAAAAACTCCAACCCAATGTCTGTGCCTCTACTGGATCAGCATGTAATAGTGAAATGGTCTTGCTTTCGCATGTATTAAAAGCGATTGGGCTGACAGATGAAGAAGCAGGATCATCTTTACGCATCAGTTTGGGACGCTTCTCAGATGAAGCACAAATTAAACACGCTGTAGCTGAGATAAAACTAGCGATAGAAAAATAATATTGATTTGTTTGGATGTAATAACCATTTCTTAACTTGGGTGGGCGTAGTCTAAAAATCCCAACAAACAAAAGAGGGATTTATGATGAAAACATTATCAACAACACTTTTCACAGCCTTAGCTGCGATGGCCATTAGCTCAGCTACATTTGCTGAACCAGTATCAACTGACGATATGGCTAAACACACCAAGAAAGGTTACTTCGCTCATATCGATACTAACGGTGATGGTGTCATCACAAAAGATGAAGCGACAGCAGCAGCATTAAAACGCTTCGAAAAAATGGATGCCAATGGCGATGGCAAGGTGACGAAGGAAGAAGCGAGAGCCGCCCATAAAAAACATAAAGGCGACAAACGCGCCTCATGCACGGATAAAAAAGATAAATAATCACTTAATACAAATAAGGGAGCTAATGGCTCCCTTATTTTTGTAAAATATATGCAGGCCTAAAGCCATTTCTGCAATATATCCAATAAGGTATTCGGCATTATCGGTTTGGTTAAATAGTCTGACATACCTGCTGAGAGACATTTTTCTTTCACGCCTTCCATCACATCTGCTGTGAGGGCGATAACCGGGGTCGACAGATTGAACTCTCCGGCCTGACCTGAGCGAAGATGTTGTGTGGCGGTAAAGCCATCCATGACCGGCATCATACAATCCATAAAGACAATATCGTATTGCTTCTCACGCAGTTTATCTAAAGCGACTTCACCATTTTCTGCAATATCAGCCGTCATTCCATATTTCGCGAGGATACCGCTGGCCACCATCTGGTTGATTTCATCGTCTTCAACCAGAAGGACCTTACTTGATGAAAAGGTGGGTAACGAAGCAGTGTCTGCAGTAGGTTGTTCATGTTGCTCAATAAGCTGTTCTGATAATGAGCGGCTCGCATTAAATAACTCTGACGCACTGATAGGTTTGATCACCGTGACATCTGATAAATCACTTATCAGTGAACGGCTCAAATCATCTGCCAATGATGACAGTAAAATAATCTTAATATTTTTGGATTTGAGTTGTTTGAGTTTATTTTCATTGATGTGATTCAGCATGGCGCTATCAACCATCAGCACCACATCGGTATCTTCCTCTCGAACCGTTGTCTCAATCAGCAATAATGATGAGGTGATATGTAGATGATTCCCCCATTTAGAAAATAAGCTTTCTAAATAGGTACTTAATTTTTCATTGCTGGTGTAGGCAAAAAACTGCGTGAATTTTGTGGTCAGTACTCGAGGAGGTAAAACCTTATCTTTTTTCACCGTAATGGTGAAATAAAAATGACTGCCAGCCCCAACAGTTGAGTCAACTTCCAGTTTCCCCCCCAGCATGCTCACTAACTCAGCACTGATAGCTAACCCAAGACCGGTGCCGCCGGCTTTTCTGGTTGAAGCTGAATCAAGTTGGCTAAACCGCTCAAATAAATTGGTCAGCTCTTCTTCTGATATGCCGATGCCAGTATCAGTAACAGAAAAATCAAGGTTAAGGCTGTTGTCATCGACTGACTTGATATCAATCTTGAGTTCGACTGAACCGCTTTCGGTAAACTTAACGGCATTAGAAAGCAGGTTAAGAAGGATTTGTCTGAGACGAATCGGATCAGAAATAATTTGTACATTCTCAATTGCATTGGCAGGGCAGAGGACTTGAAGGCCTTTATTATGTGCATTGGGTTCAACCACTCTGCCAATATCAGAAATCAGTTTTTCTAAATTAAATGCCGTCTCTTCAATAGAGAGCTTGCCAGACTCAATTTTTGAATAATCCAGAATATCATTAATAATTCGCATCAATGATTCGGCACTGATTTTAATATTGTGGGCAAACTGATGTTGTTTTTCCGTAAGTTGGGTATCGCTTAGCAGATTAATCATGCCTAGGATGCCATTCATCGGTGTTCTTATTTCATGACTCATATTCGCCAGAAACGCACTTTTTGCATCGGCGGCTGAATTCGCTTTTTTAGCCGCTAGCTCTAGTTCAACCTCCCTTAAACTTAACTCTTCGGCCAGCTCTTCTGTTTCTTTTAAGAGGCGTTTTGTTTCATCCGCACTTTGTTTAAAGAGAGTAGCCGATCGGGCTAGCTTGCCTATTTCATCATGCCGATCGATACCAGGAATAGATAAGGTTTCTCGACCAGCACTGATATCTTCAAATGTCTTACTGATATCAGAAATGGGGACCGTGATAGCGCGACTGACCCTGCCAGAAATCATGAGGGCGATGGCCATCAGAAAAAAGGAACCGATAAACGCAATAAACTTATACAGTTCCAGATTATTATTGGTGCTACTAAAAAGTGCTGTTTGTCTCTCAATGGAATAATCTTTTAATTGCACAGACAGGCTTTTTAATTCAGAGGCTTCCCCTGCAATCACCACATTAACCAGAAAAATAAAATTGCGATCTGCTTGAATCGTACGAAAGAAGGTATTTTTGATGGTATCAAGTTGATTGTTGAGATTAATGATTAATTGTCTTTCTTTTTCAGAGGTGGAAGCGAGCTCTGAATAGACAGCAATATCCGTTTTTGCTTGATTAAATGTGTCAACGAAATTTAAACGCGTTTTGTTGGTACGGCTTTGAAAGTATTGAATAATTTGATTCTGAGCAAAAGCGATTGAAGAACGAATTTCATACAATAAAATCACTTCTTCAGACTTCTTATGTTGCTTTGTCATGGTGTCGAGCATGTTATAAACAGAACTAAACTGTTGCTCCAGTTGTGTATGTAACTGCTTTAACACCATACGCTCATCATTCAATTTTGCCGTTTTCTCGTAGAGGTTCTCAAGTGAGTCGGTAAATTTGGGATAAATGGCGGCTGATTCCTCACTGGACTCCGATGAAACAGAAAGACTATGGATAGTGGTTTTCAGGCTTTTTAATAATCGTTGAATGTCTGTAATGGACGACTGACTATCCGTGATGCGAAACACTAATATTTTTCGATTAAGTTCAATAATATCTGCTTCGACTTCAGACATCAGCCGTGTATAAGAAATCGATTTTGTATAGTCGTTGAATAGTTTTTCAACATTTGTCAGAGAAAATAAATTCACAATGACAATAAACAAAGAAATCAACGCAAGGCTGGCGAAACCAATAAAGACACGCTTGCGTATCCCAAGCTGACTCATCAGTGTAGATTGATGCCATTTACTCATGCTAATAAAAACTCATACCATTTTTGTAGCGAATAATCATAATTTGGCATAACCGTATTCCAGATAGCGATATTGCTTAATCGTGTGGTGTACGCTCCCCCGGTACGAATATCACCAGCCCTGACTGAAATTTTGCCATCCGTGCCTTTTAGATCCGCAGTGGCCTCTTTTCCTTCATACCAGTAATCCCATTCATTTTTGTCTAATAAAGGTTTTGATCGTTCCGGATTTGAAATGTAATAACCTTGACGGGCAACATAAGCACCAGCCCAACCACTTAGCCACCAGTTCATATAATCGTAAGCGGCATCTTTGACATGCCCCTGACATTCACTGGATAAACACATCACACCATGCCAGGCACGGTAACCTTCTCTGGGGGCGGCATACGTGACGGGGATACCGTCGCCATTGAGTGCAGAAACTGCTGGTGAAAACATGCTTTCCAGGTGTACCCGTCCTTGACGCATATAATCAATTGATTGAGGTACCGAATTCCAGAAACCTGCAAAGTGATGTTGTTTTTTGAAATCCAGCAAAATAGAAAAGAGGCCATCAATTTCAGTTTGCGTCATATCGCTCATATCATTGAAATTAATCAGGCCTTTACTCTCTGCAGCGAGAGCCAAATCAAAGATACCGATGGTCGGAGAATTAACAATGCCCACTTTTCCGCGATATTGCTCATCTAATAACCAGGACCAACTTTCCGTTTCATACGGAATGCCTTTTTTTATGGCATTCGTGTTATAGCCAAATGAATCCACATTGTGAACATAGGGTAAAAAACTAATCTTGCCGGTGAATTGAGTTCCCAAACTGCCATCTGCTTGAATATTTAAAATTTTATGTGGTGCATCACCTAAGCCAATATTAGCTTCAGGTGCAATTTTCCCTGTTTTTGATAGGGCATTGATTTCATCCCAGTAGCTTAAGCGCTCCGTATCAATGGGCTGAATCACAGAGGCCTGCCAGAGCTGTCGAATACTATCGGTCCATTGCTCATAGATATCAAAAGAGCCTGGTTGGGTTGTGGCTTTTTGAATAAGTTCAGCCTCGCCACCTGGTTCAAAAACGATATTAATACCAAGATCAGCCATGGCTTGTTGTCTTATCTCTTCTTGTAGCGTCACGTGTGTGCCCATCACGCGTAAAGTTGGTGTTGTTCTGGCGAACACAAAAGGCGCTTTGCTTGATAAAACGGATAGGCCAGCTAATACACCAGATTTTTTTATAAAATCGCGTCTATCCCCCGAGATATTTTCTTGTGTTCGTTGGGTAGAGGCTTCTGGATTATTCATTACACTTACCTAAAGACTAAGATGTTTATTTTTACTGTATCGACACAACAGACATTGTATTGAGTAATTGATTGTCATCAGGACTTATCGTAAACGATTTACCAATAAAATGAACATCAAGGCTTGATAGTTAAGCTATAGAAGTAGAAACTTGATATCAAATCAAACTGCCATGTAAACAAGGGTACATGCACGTATTAATTGTGGACGATAATGATATTGACTGCTTCACTATGAGTAGCTTTGTACAAAAGACTGGAATGAATGCCCTCAAGTCGAATAATGCAACACAAGCGCTTGAAATAATCTCAAACAGAGATACCACCCCGGAAATCATTGTTGTTGACTGGATGATGCCAGAAGTCAATGGCCTGGAACTATGTCAGAACATCAGAGCGCTGAACTTAAGTCTCACGCCATATATCATTATGGTTACCTCCAATTCACTTGGCCAAATTGAACAAACAGCACTAGACGTGGGGGCTGATGATTTTATTGAAAAGCCTATTCATGGTGCCGTATTTATCGCTCGGTTACGAGTAGGTGAGCGTATTGTTAAGATGCAACAAAAGCTTTTATCACTGGCCGATACCGATGAGCTGACCGGCTTATTAAATAGACGCGCTGCCATTAAGGCCTGCGAAACACATCTTGCCAGACTAGCCCGTTCTGATAAATCGATCAGTCATTGTCTTATCATCGCTGATATTGATTTTTTTAAACACATTAACGATACCTACGGTCATCAAATTGGTGATCGCGTATTAATCGATGTATCCAATC
>NZ_DIAC01000097.1:14860-16449 GCF_002414625.1 Methylophaga sp. UBA5088
AATCGATGTATCCAATCGGATGCGAAATAGCATTCGGCCTTTCGAAACCGCTGCCCGGTTCGGCGGTGAAGAATTTTTAATTTATTGTGAAGCGACGGAGGCAGAAGCCGATATTATTTTGAGAAGACTTCGTCAAGCGATTGCTTCATCTGAATATTGTTACAACAATATATCCATCAACGTGACGATGAGTTTTGGCTGTGTCGTCATTAACAAACACGATACCAAGCACACCATCAATGAATTTATAAAAAAAGCCGATGATTTATTGTATGAAGTGAAAAATGACGGGAGAAATGACTATAAACTGGCGTCTTACTCTTCTATAGAAGGTAGTGAATAATCAGATTGTGAATTTACTAATGAGTGAATGACATGAGTTCGGAACGAAAAATTTTAATCGTTGATGATGACCCGGTCATTATTCTGGAGTTATCTACTGTTTTAAAAAGTTTAGGGGATATCTATGTGGCTAACTCAGGCGCAAGTGCCATAGCTACGGCTCGGGATATCGTTCCTGACATCATCTTATTAGATATCGGACTCCCAGATATCGATGGCTTCGATGTTTTAACTGAACTCAGCAACAATGCACAGCTGAAACATATCAACGTCATTATCGTCACCGCACATGGCGAATTTGATAACCACTTTAAATCCTTATCGAACGGTGCAGTAGATTTCATCAGCAAACCAGTCAACAAACATCTACTGGAAAAAAAGATTGGCTCAATACTCAATAATCGCAGCAATATTACCTGCAGCGTTGAATCAAAAGCACAATCGCAACTCGAGCAACTCAAAAACCAATTTGTGCATCTGTTAAGCATGCTCACTGAAGCAGTCATCATCACGGATGTCGAAGGCAATATTGAGCTCGCAAATGACTACAGCCAGTCTTTGTTTGCATACAAAGAGCTTACCAATAAAAACATACGAGATTTTATACCCGCCGAACAACTTGCTCATCATGAAGAGTCATCAATTGTTAAGGAGCAAAGCGACTTCACCCCCATATTCAAACAGATGGATTTGAGAAAACAAAATGGTCAAATTATCGAAGTCGAAGTAGGCGTGTCCTTACATAAAAGCGAACAGGGTTATCACTTCCTATACGTCATCCGTGATCAGGTTGAGAAACGATTAACCCAAGCCCGTTTACTCAAAGCGGCACTGTATGATTCATTAACGGGGCTTTATTCCAGAGAAGCGCTGGAACTTGATTTAGAAAAAACCTATGGCAAGAAAAGCAACAAAGCGCGATATCTTGGCTGTCTGCTGAATATTGATAGGTTTAACGAATTAAATGCTGTTTATGGTCATACCCACTGCAATCAGTTACTCATCGATGTCGCCAGCGAGCTCAAGCAATTGATGCTACATCTGCCCGTTAGAATCTATCGTGTCGGTGGTGATGTATTTATCATCAAATCAATCCAACCTATTGAAAAGGTTCACTACGCTAAGATAACAGATGCCATTCAAGATGCCTTTTCTGTTTTATTAGACTCAGTCAGTCAGCAAGTTAAGCATAAGTTATCGATCAGCGCCGTCATGTCTTTATTTGAAAGTGACATTGTCAAAAATGG
>NZ_DIAC01000097.1:16621-22761 GCF_002414625.1 Methylophaga sp. UBA5088
CCATGTTACCTATGCTGGAAGATGCACTGAAAAACTATAAACAAACCGGGAAATCTGGTGAGCTCATATTTGTAGAAAACACCAACTATGGCAGAACTGTGAAAGTCGCAGCGCTGGCTCAGTCCATGTTAAGTGGCCTGGATTACTCAACGCTGAGTGTCGTCTATCAACCGAAAATCAATGCCTCCAATCAGGTGGATTCTGCTGAAGCACTATTACGTTGGGATAACATACATTCAGAACCACTCAATCTATTAGATTTTATCGGTGTGGCAGAAAGTACAGGTGTGATAATAGACGTTGGCTATTTTGTGCTTGAGCAAGTGTGTGAAATGCTCAAATTGATTCGACAGCGCGTTCCAGACTTTCACAAAAAAATATCAGTTAATCTCAGTATTCGACAACTCGCTGATACCAAGTTAGTTGACACCTTCGAAGCCATTTGTAAAAAGCATAATGTGCCCACTCACCAGATTATTTTCGAGGTGACAGAATCAGTCATGGCAGAGAATATCAATCTGTTGACGTCAGTTATTCATGCTCTCAAAACAGCCGGATTTGGGGTTGCGATTGATGACTTTGGTACAGGACAATCCAACCTGAGTTATATAAGCCAATTGCCAATTGATGAATTAAAAATCGATAAATCGTTTATTGACAAAATTAATACTGAGAAAGGGGAATACCCGATCGTTGATACGGTGATATCAATGGCCAAAGCCTTAAAGTTAAAAGTGGTTGCAGAAGGGGTCGAAACAGAAATTCAAACACAGTATCTCCGCTCGAAGTCTTGTGACTTGATTCAGGGCTTTTATTTTTACAAACCGCTGACACTGACAGACTGGCTTGAACTTATATCACCAGCGGATTATTAGGGCTGGAGACAATGTGAGTCGACTGGATAAAATTCATCACATATGACTGAGAGTCAAAGCGTCTGCACTGACAGATGTCCCATATGTGGTGGTCCAAACGCTTGTGGCAATTTATCAGTCGATAGTAACCCGGCTGATTGTTGGTGTCATAAAGCGGATATGATAATTAGCCAGACCCTTTTAGAGCAGGTACCTTCAACTCAGAGAGGCAAAGCCTGTATTTGTCAGCAATGCGTTATCAGACAAGCAGCAGATATGCCTAGCAAGTAAATATTTTACTTATTAAGACAGATAAATATAAAAGCTTGGGAGGCAATCATTTTTTACCTCAAGATTAAATAACTAAAAACGGTCGGGATTTGTTTTGTTATATACGACTTCGTTTCTCTCTAAGCTAGTTTGAAAAAAAATAATAAATCATTTATCGGAACTGGTTTCTGTAAGAATTGATTAAATTGCAGTTATATTGATGTCTAAACATACATCTGGACGTTTGCCATTGCGAACAGGATGATCAAGCACATGTAGGCCATATATGTGATCATGCCAGCCCGCTGGGCTATGATTCTGTCTAATACGCATTTCTTCCATCTTACGAAGTTCATTTTGATCATTCCATTCTCTTACTGCTAACATTTCGCCACACCATGAGTTATTGGTCAGTAAGTCATTGATATCATCTAGATACATAATAGTGACGGGGAGGTAAAGCTCAGGATTATTATGTTTAAAAAGCTCAAATACAGATAAGGTTGAAGAGTAAAGGTCTACATCTACAGCAACAAAACCAACCGGTGCGTCATTAGATAAATGTTCTTGACAGAAAGGTTCTATCGTATCAGCAATATTTCCTGAAATGAGTTGAGCATTTTCAGGCAATTTTTTTCTTATCTCATCATGGTCAACAAGGAACTGTCCTTCATGCCATAGCTCAGGATGATCCTTATATCCACTTGATAGTGCTGGCATACCAATATCTGAATCGAAGCCATAAATATCATATTGCATGTCTGTAGATTTAGTCATGATGGCGCAGATGTCACACAGGTTTATCAGTCCGGCGCCAGTCGCAACGCCAAATTCAAATATATTCAGCTTTTTTATACCGAGCTCTTTTGCTTGAAGTGTAGCAAGCCATAGACCGAATGCATATGCTGGTCTGCCAATCTTATCGTTGAATATCTGTTCCGCAATATTATCGACATCTTTAAACTTTTTCACGTCACTTTCCTTCGTAGTAGATTCAATCAAACATGTTAGATAGTCTGCTTATGGCAATGGTCAAAACTATCTTCTTTTCAAAGATAATTTAAGCAGAATAAATGCAGCACAAAAATATCACACAATGAAGAACTATTGTGATACCGGATTTGTAGGGGATAAGCCATTTTCAGCAGCTATTGTGAAGTGGCTTAATGCAAACAGCAAATTCGGCTCTAAAATCAGTGACAACAACCAACGCCATTTAATGGCACTAATGGTGCGCCAACGCCCTCATAATATTAACGCTGCTGAGGTTTGACTTGCCAGCCACCACCTAAGGCTTTGTAAATAGTGACTAAATTAAGCCCTGAAGTAATTTCGCTATTTGCTAAGGTATCTTCTGCTTCCAGTAATGTTCGTTCAGCATCTAGCACATCAAGAAAATTATCATAGCCACTATCAAAGCGATTTCTGGCCATGGTGGCAGATTGTTTTGCCGAAGCCGCAGCTTCTTGCAATTCAGCACGCCGTTGTTCCTCGTTAGAAAAATCACTCATCGCGGACTGTAATTCTTCAAGTGCTGATAATACTGTCTTCTCATATTGTGCCAGCGCGACTTTAGTTTGGGCATTAGCTTGATCGACATATGCTTTCAAGCGATCACGATCAAAGACTTGCCAACTGATCGATGGACCAATTGAGCCAGCGAGGGCTGTGGTACCAAAGCTACTCAAATTAGTAGAAATAAAACCTAAAGAGCCAAGAATACTGACCTTGGGAAATAAATCCGCCACGGTCAGATTATAATCCGCCACACTGGCCGCCAATGAACGTTCAGCTGAGCGGATATCTGGGCGTCGGGTAAGCAACTGTTGCACGTCACCCACGGCTACTGTTAGCGGTAATGTCGGTAGAGCCTTAGTCTCAGACAAACGACTACGTAAAGCATCTGGTACTTGCCCTGTTAAAACAGAAAGACTGTTTATGGTCGAATCTATCTGCGCTCTTAATGGTGGAATCGTGGAGCGAGTCAGACTGAGTTGTGTTTTGGCACGACTCACATCCAGAGCACTGGCGCCACCGGCATTCAATATCCTTTCTGTTAATTCAAAGGTTTCATTTTGATTTTCAGCATTTCGCTCAGCAATATCCAAACGATACTGTGCCCCGCGTAGAGTAAAGTATTGTCTGGCGACTTCTGCGGCGACACTGACATACATTTGTTGCAAGTCGGCGGCGATAGCTTGTTCCTGAGCCAGTTGTGACTCAATGCCATAGCTGACACGTCCAAAAATATCTAATTCCCAATTGGCATCAAAGCCTGCTTCATAGATATCAGCAGCGCGAGTGTTCGCATTTTGTGTTTCCTCAGAATACAGGTTACGACTATAACCACCGTTTGCATCGACTGTCGGGTATCTATCTGAACCCACTGCTCTGGATAAAGCACGAGCCGCCTGTAGGTTCGCCAGTGCAATCCGTACATCCAGATTATGTACTAATGCTTTTTCAACGAGTTGCGTTAATTGTGGATCCTGAAAAGCTGTCCACCAATCTGCGATAGGTTGCTGTGCATTAGCAAACTCGTAGGTGTCATCACTCAGTTGTGTCGCTTCAACCGTCTTATCCGTCGTGGGTGACTGATAATCTCGAAATTGAGCACAGCCAGTGATGGACAGGCTAATTAAGGTACACAAGATCATTTTGTTCATGATTTTTCTCCTGTCGCCTGTTCAGGTTTGAAGTAAAGCGCAACCCGACGACAAATCACATAAAACACTGGGGTAAATATTAACCCGAAGAAGGTCACGCCAAGCATGCCTGAAAATACTGCGATACCTAATGCCTGACGCATTTCAGCACCAGCGCCTTGGGCGATGGCCATGGGCACAACACCTAGAATGAAAGCGAAGGATGTCATCAAAATAGGGCGTAAACGTAGTCTGGCTGCTTCAACGGCTGCATCCCAGACAGAACGTCCCTGACGCTCCAGCTCTCGGGCGAACTCAACAATCAATATAGCATTTTTTGATGCTAAACCTACCAGCACGACCAAGCCTATTTGCGTCAGGATATTGTTATCCATCTTCGCCAGATACACACCGGTGATGGCTGATAACAGACACATCGGTACAATCAGGATGATAGAGAACGGCAATGCCCAGCTTTCATATTGCGCAGCCAATAATAAGAACACAAACACAACAGCCAGTAGGAAAGCCAAAGCAGCAGTATCACCGGTTGCTTTCTCCTGATAGGCAATTTCAGTCCACTCATAACCAATGCCATCAGGCAGAATTTTTTCTGCTAGTTCTTCCATGGCATCAAGTGTTTGGCCACTACTGAAGCCTTCCGCACTACTGCCCATAACACCTGCTGCTGGATATAAGTTATAGCGTGGCACTCGAGAAGGGCCAGAGGTATCACGCACAGTGGCAAACGAGCCTAACGGCACCATATCGCCATTAGTACTTCTGACACGGATTCGAAGTGCATCATCTACGGATAAACGATCCTCAGCTTCAGCCTGAGCAGTTACTCTAAATGTCCGACCTAAATAATTGAAATCATTAACATAGACTGAACCAATAAACACTTCCAATGCCTCAAACACATCAGGCACAGGTACGTTCAGTCGTTCCGCTTTATTACGGTCAATATCCAAATAGATTTGCGGATTATTAGTATTAAAGAAAGAATAAACAGCCGTAGTAGCAGGGCTATCAGGGCTATTTGCCGCAGCGGCCATATCGGTTGCTGCTTGCTCTAATACTTTTAAGCCACGGCCACCACGATCCTGCAGCATCATCTTGAAGCCGCCAGCACTACCAATACCGGGCACAGGAGGGCGTTCAAATACCGCCACCTTGGCTTCTTTGAAGCTGGCAGCCACAGCACGCATATCACTTAAGATAGTCTGATATTCAATGCCTTTAGCTATACGATCTTCAAATGGTTCTAGTGGTGTAAATATCACGGCGGCATTAGATTGAATGGTTCTTGTCGCGCCAGAAAACCCTGTAAAACCAACCGCGTTTTTCAGACCGGGTACGGCTAACATTTCTTCAGTCACCGCCTGAACCACTTTATCCGTAGCATCAAACGAGGCGCCGTCAGGCAATGTGATAGCAACAATCAACGAACCTTGATCTTGTGACGGAATAAACCCGGTCGGAACACGGTTAAATTGAAATGCGGTTAAGGTCATCAGGCCCGCATAAATCACTAACATAATCAGTCCCATGCGAATGGTTTTACCGACAAACCAGCCGTAGCGATTTGATAAGCCTTCCATACCACGGTTGAAACCATTGAAAAATGCTTTTACCGGTGAGCGGTACCATTTAACGGGTTTCTCTGGTTTATCCTGATCGTGTGACTTCATCAAAATGGCCGCGAGTGCTGGTGATAAGGTCAGTGATACAGCGACCGAGATCATGGTGGCTACAGCGATGGTAATACCAAAGGCTTGGTAAAACTCACCTGAAATGCCTTCAAGGAACAGGGTAGGCAGGAATACAGCAACCAAAACCAGCCCCATGGCAATTAATGCTGAACCTACTTCATCCATAGTTTTACGAGCTGACTCACGAGGGGATAGACCGTTACGCAGATTCCGTTCCATGTTTTCAACGATGACTATCGCATCGTCCACCACGATACCAATCGCCAAAACAAGACCAAATAAAGTCAGGTTGTTCAACGAGAAACCAATGGCTGACATAACCGCAAACGTACCAATAAGAGATACTGGAATAGCCACAATAGGGATAATCGCTGCACGCCAGGTTTGTAAGAAAACCAGAATAACAATGACCACCAAAAAGACGGCTTCATAAACGGTCATTTTTACTGCATCAACCGATTGTTCGATAAAGTCTGTCGGGTTGTAGGCAAACTCATAAGTCATGCCTGGTGGAAATTCAGCCGCGATATCTTCCATTTCGGCTTTGATCTGATTGGCTGTTTCAATCGCGTTGGTACCAGGACGTTGGAAAATAGGCAAAGCGACGGCTTGTTTTCCACCTAAATACCCTTTGGTGATGTAATCCTGAGCTGCTA
>NZ_DIAC01000097.1:22891-28816 GCF_002414625.1 Methylophaga sp. UBA5088
GTGATGTAATCCTGAGCTGCTAGTTCTATTCGCGCCACATCACGTAGTCGAACAATACGACTATCATCACTGGCTTTAACAATGATTTCACCAAACTCTTCTGGTGTCGTTAATCGACCTTGTGTCTGGACGATGTACTCGTAATAGTTCTGATCGGGTTGTGGTGCACGGTTTAAGGTACCACTGGCGACCTGAACATTTTGATTACGGATAGCAGAGATAACATCACCCGCCGCGATATCATACGACTGCATTAAGTCAGGTTTTAACCAGAGACGCATCGCATAATCTGAGGCACCATAAACAGGGACTTCACCCACACCATCAATACGACGAATACGATCACGTATATTTAATACGCCATAGTTAGCGAGATAATTTTGATCGTAGGTGCCATCTGGTGAGGAGAGATTGATAACGATCATCAGATCAGGTGAGTTTTTCTTGGTAGTCACACCTAAAGCACGGACACTTTCTGGTAATTTGGCTTCAGCGATAGCGACACGGTTTTGAACTAATACTTGGGCTGTATCCAGATCCGTTCCCAGCTCAAAGGTAATGCTCAACGTCATTGAACCATCGGCAGAGGATTGTGAGTACATATAAAGCATGCCCTCAACCCCGTTGACTTCCTGCTCAATCGGTGTTGCCACCGTTTCAGCCACTGTCTCTGCGGTTGCACCAGGGTAGGTTGCTGATACTTGAATAGTCGGTGGGGCTACTTGTGGGTATTGCTCAATAGGCAAACTCAAATAGGCCATATAGCCAATAATGACAACGATAATGGAAAGTACCGAAGCAAAAATAGGCCTATCAATAAAGAATTTTGGAAAATTCACAGTCGCTTATTCCTTATCAGTTTTTGAGATGTTCGTTGTGTCTTCAGTGGCTTGCTTACCTAAAACATCGAGAGGCTTCCACTCAAGTTCGACAACATTAGGTGTCACTTCCTGACCACTGGCTCGAATACGTTGAATACCGTTCACAACGACTTTTTCATTACCGGTTAGGCCGGTGCTGACCACAATCAGATCGTTTTCAAGTAGATTGCCGACAGTGACATATTGACGTTTGATGGCATTATTCTCATCGCTGATATAGACGAATTTTTTATCCTGATCTGTATTGATGGCATTCTCGGGCACCAGTATGGCGTCGTAGTTAGCACGACCTAACAAGCGAGCACGCCCAAACAGACCTGGGTAAATAATGCCGTCATCGTTGTTCACTGTTGCGGTGGCCTGAATAGTACCGGTGGCGTTGTCGACCACATTGTCAACAAAGTGCATTTTGCCTTCGTGGTAGAACTTATCTTCGTCCATCAGTTTGATATAGATAGGGTTAGGACTGGAATCGCTGCTGGGGCGTTGCCCTGCACGGTCAAGACGCAGGTATTTCAGCAAGTCAGCTTGCGATCCTTCAAATCGGAAGTGAATAGGGTTGGTACTGACGATACGGGTCAAAATGGTCTGATTTTCTTCAATCATGTTGCCAATATCGACGTAGCTATCACTGATTTTACCGTCGATGGGCGAAGTGACTTCTGTGAAGCCTAATTGTAGTTTGGCATTATTCAATGAAGCTTCTGAAATTTGAAGTTCCTGGAAACGTCTGTCGACTTCTTCCTGAGAAATCGCATTGGATTCACGCAACAGATGGGCGCGATCCAATTCTTTTTTGGCGAGTTCATGCTGAGCCTGAATTTGTTTTAGCTCATAACGAAAAGGACGAGGGTCAATCACATACAGGACATCGCCTTTCTTAACTTGTTGACCATCCTTAAATTTCTTCTCGATGAGATAGCCGGTTACTCGTGCTCTTAAATTAACATTATTGATGGCTTCAAAACGGCCTGTAAACTCATCCCAATCAGTCAGTTTATGTTGAAGTGGAATTGCCACATCCACCTCAACAGGAGGGGGAGCAGCCTGTTCAGTAGGTTGATTCTCAGGCTCGGAACAAGCAACTAACATTAACGAAAAAGCAGATATGAGTGTTAAAGGAATGACTCGCATGGTAAACATCTCTTATAAAAAATTTAATTGGGTTACTGGCTAGTTAATCAGAGCAACATATACACGAAGCTGTGTAATTTACATCAAGTCTATGAGTCAAACATTAGCTCTACATTATGTCGTTTTTAATATTCACTTAATGTTAATAACCATAATAAGTGTGTAATTATTGGGAATCATGTATGTATATTTTACTGGTTGAAGACAATGACATCGTCGGTGATGGTATCAAACAGGGGCTGGAAACATTAGGCCACAGCACCGACTGGGTAAAAGACGCTCATACCGCCAATCAGGCTATTCAGCATGTGAACTATGATGTCGTGATACTTGATTTAACATTACCAGATTACGATGGCATGACATTACTGACCAAGTGGCGTCAAAATAAAATATTACTGCCTGTACTTATCCTGACAGCACGAGATGCTATCCCGGATAGAGTCACCGGTCTTTCTGCTGGTGCCGATGATTATCTGACGAAACCCTTCGACTTTGATGAGTTAGTGGCGCGATTACAATCCATCACACGCCGTATCGCTGGCCGGGCAGATAATGTGATGACTTTCGAGCACATTAGTTTCAATCCCACTAAAGGTGAAGTCAAAGCGAATGGTCTTCCCGTCAAGTTATCTAAAAGTGAACTGATTGTGCTTGAAGCCTTGATGCATCAACCAGGAAAAGTGGTGAACACGGAACAATTACAAGACAGACTTTATGGCTGGGCTGAGGGCGTGGCAAGTAACGCTGTCGCAGTACATATTCATAATTTGCGTAAAAAGCTGGGTACGGATCTCATTTGTACTGAACGCCGTTTAGGCTACTTTTTAGCCGTGGATAAACAATGAAAGGTAGCCTAAGAAATAAACTCCTACTGTCGGTATTTTTAGTCACCGGTATTTTATGTTTGGCTATCGGTCCATTCATGTACCACACCATTAAAAGCGATGTGAAACAGATTCTGGATGATCGCTTAGCCGCCTCAGCAAAAATGTTGTCTCATATTGTTCATCAATACGATGTAAAGAATGAAAAGCCATCCTCATCATTAACCAATGAACTGATTCAACAAATAGAAAAAAATAGAGAAAATACAGAGGTCATTGTCTGTAATGTCACTCGTATTGATGGCGAATTAATTATCAGCACTGAAGATGATAACCGTGATGTCTTAACCTCTGTCAAAGATGGCTACAGCTTCGTTCGGGATAATGGCACTATCTGGCGCGTATTCAAATTAACCGAGCACGGCATTTCAGTCACGACTGCCGAGAAGCTGGATAAACGTCGTCAACTCTTTAATATCGTCTTGATTGGGGTAGTGATTCCCTGGGTACTGGCTGTTTTGACGCTGATTATCTCTCTGTATTTTATTATTCAGCGCGTATTTAAACCCATGACACAGCTACAGGATCATTTTGATACCCATACGGGCAGCAGTTTGACACCCATCGAAATTGACGATGTGCCAAGTGAAGTCAAGGGGGTGATTGCCGGTTTTAATGCTTTGTTGGCTAGAGTCAAAACCGTGCTGGAAAGTGAACGTCGCTTTACTGCAGATGCTGCTCATGAACTGCGTACACCGTTGGCAGGCATTACGACCCAACTACAAGTCGCCATGCTCAAACAAGGTGCGGAAGCGGACTGCAATCTGAAACAAGCCAACCTGGCGGTTAAACAGCTAACAGAACTGCTTGATCAATTATTAATGCTGGCAAGGCTCGATGCCGAGCAGATGGCAGCGATCACGGCAAGCAGCAGCGCTAGTGAAATCACTAGCAAAGCATTAACGCCGCTTCACTCTATGATCAAAGAAAGTCAGGTAGAAATTCATAAAATTATTCATAGCGATCAGGATTTATTTTTGCCACAAGAACTCGTCGCTGTTGCCATCAGAAATGTCATAAAAAATGCCATTCAGTTCTCGGTGCCAGAACAGTCGGTGTCAATCCTGGTGACAGAACAAGATGATTTTGTGACCTGGAAGATAACGGATGAAGCAGGGGGCATTGATGCTGAGTTACTACCCAATGTCACTAATCGTTTCGTGCATGACAAGAAAAAAGGTAACTTCGGGCTGGGCTTGAGCATCACCAAAGCCATCGTCGATATTCTCAATGGTGAGTTAAATATTGCCAATACAAAAACCGGTTTACGCGTTGAAATCTCTTTACCACATTCCAGTCAAGCTTTGGGTCGTGATGACACGTTTACTTAATGTTGTGACATCCTTTATGTTGGTGGTCGCCTTGAGTGCTTGTACCTCTCAGGACTGGCGAACGGCCAGCCGTGAACCAGCAGGCATTGCAGCTGATCCAAATAAAGAAAAACAAGCCATTATCGAAGTCTATGCTGCCGATGCGTTTAGCTGGCGTGGCTGGTTCGCTGTACATTCCTGGATAGCAATAAAACCAGAAAATGCGGCAACATATACGGTCTACGAAGTGGTGGGCTGGCGAGTAAAACGTGGTTTACCTGCATTGCGTGAGTTTCAAACCACGACACCAGACACCTATTGGTATGGTGCCAGAGCCGAAAAAATCTTGTCTCTAAAAGGAAATAAAGCCGCCGAATTGATTCCTGAAATTAAAACCGCAGTAGCCAATTACCCTTGGGCAGATGAGTATTCTTTATTTCCTGGTCCGAATAGCAACACTTTTCCGGCCTGGGTAGGCTTACAAGTTACTGAACTCGGACTAAAAATGCCATTTCGAGCCATTGGCAGTGGTTACGCAGACTAAGCTGTTTATCACTAAACAAACACACTATTCTTGTCGAAATTGTTTATCGTAGGCTTCCACAAAAGCATTATGCAGTATGGATAAGAAAGCTTGCCATGGACTGATATTCTCCTGATCCAAGCTACCACTGATTTGAATCTCGGCAGCAATTCTGTCCTTAGGTTGATTACGGAAAATTTGTCCCAATGCGGCCATAACTGATTCCCACACAACATTAATGAGTCCCTCATCACTGTCTTCACTAAGATCTAAGATGGTCACGTTATCTAAAATGGGCCGGGCATAGCCGTTCAACTGACCATCCTCAGCTTTAAGGGACATTAACAACTCACCCTGACCTGACTCCATATTAAAGTTGGCATAAGCTTCAGTCAGTTCATTGAGTTTGACGGCATCCACATTTTCTACTTTTAATTTAATATCAAAATTGCGAAATCTTCCAAGCGGATTCAGCTTTCCATCGATAGATAACTTAGCCGTTTCTAGCACTGTTCCTTCAAAAGATAATGCCGAATGTTTGGCATCATCACGATTGCTCAAACCAGTAAACTGTCCATTCAAATCGCTCAATACAAGGTGAACGGGCGGCTCAGATTGAAAGTTGTGGAAATGAAGCTCTCCTTGTTTTATAGCAAGACGTTCAATTCTAATCGGTAGCAGTTGTTGCAACATATCTCGCCAATCGGTGCCTGCACCTGTTTGCACCTTCTCATCATTTGCATCCACAAAATGTACTTCAGGTGCGATTAGCTCTACATCAGCTACCACTGCACCATGGAAGAGTGCAGACCAGCTAATTGAGAGGTCGATGCTATGTGACTCAAAGAAGGTCACAGGAATATCTCTATCTGTTTTAACAATATTAATAGTGTTTAAGGTATAGGCCCCACGCCAGAGCGCAATATCGACATCCTCAATATGTGCACTGTAGTTGCCCATATTGGCTAGTTTTTTATTGAGGTAGTTTTTGACTAATGTTGGTAGCGCCAGCTGGGCAGCCACGAGTAAAACAACAAGTGCAATAGCCAAGATAAGAATAGGCTGTGCTTTTCCATTCTGCTTATAAAAGCTCTGTGCGTATCCTGCGCATTTATTACCAACTCGACGATTTGGCATGACTCACTCCTTAATGACTATGCAGTGGGGGCTGAATTTAATTATTTGATAAT
>NZ_DIAC01000097.1:28907-30879 GCF_002414625.1 Methylophaga sp. UBA5088
TATTTGATAATTAAACGAACTTCACACCTGTTTCAAAATATAACAATTTTACGGTCTTGGCTGGGCTTTTCTGTCTCATCTCAACGCATAGTCGGTTAACAATCGTGGTAAATCATAGACGCGTTACAATCAAATTATGAATGCAGAGAAACCACTTTTTGTTTCATAACGTCGCTACAGAAAGAGATACACTTAAGATGTTTAGTGTCTTGCTGTGAATGAAGCTGGACAAAACCTTTATCATTCCTTAATCGTATTTATATCTTTAGAGTCAGGTAACAGCGTGAGAAAGTTATCATGAGCAATCGCTTTTGCTACGTCCTCTGGTAGTGCATCTAATACCGGATCAAAACCATGCATAATTTTACCAACATTATCAAAACTACCGACCACATCACTGCCAATCACAAAACGAGTCGGATACTCTTCAAGTAACGCCAGCCATTTAGCTCTGGGCTTACCTTTTTTATCCAATAAGTAGGGGTCAAGCATGGTCCACGATAAATCGATAGTCAGGTTATCGTATTTATCTAATAACTCTTTGAGTAAGGGACGAAGAAATGCCAACTCTTCCTGATGACGATGTAACTCTTTACTGGTGCCAGCATGAGCCCAGATAAATTTCACATCAGGATTCTTTTTTAACGCTTCTTCAATTTCTTCCTGATATAGCGGATTACGTTCACGTTGAGACGTGATATTGCTATGAACTAAGACGGGTAGATCATGTTCTGCAGCCAGCTTATAGACTTTCATCATCGCTTCACTATTGGCTCGAGGCGCGCTGCCATGTATTAAAGCGGTGAGATCGTCATGACGTGTAAACACTTCACCAATGCCTTGCCAAAATCCTGGGTTAAGCTCTAATGCACGACGGATATGGTTCACCGCATTTTTATCATCTGGGTTAAAGCCAGATAAGAAAGGAATAAAGCGTTTCTGTTGTTCAGTACTTAGATTTTCTATCGCAGCGTGTAGCTCAAGATCAGTGCCGCTATACCAATAAATCGGGGCATCATCCCCAGCATAATAGCGTGGTTTTTTGGGTTCATTTTCATCCCATGTCTTGGCAACGGGAATCCCCATAATGACAGCCTGGCTTATATCACTCTCATCCATCACCTTCAGTAAGGCCGGCATGCCATCTGTTTCCTGAAAAAAATCGACGTAATGTAAATGTCCATCTATATAGTCACGTGCTGAGACAAGCTGACTTATCAGCAAGCACGAAAAAGCGAATCCTGTTTTTAACTTCATTGTTATTGTTCATTCTATTTTTATTATTAAAGGTATTCAGAGTGTCAATTCAACAAAGAGTTCACAAAGAGTCGCCATGCCGTTGCTTATCCAATATGATTCATGTTAACAGGTCATGATAATCTTAAAGCGCCATAACAAGAAATGGAGTATTTCGATAATGGAAACCACCATTAAGAATGCGTTGAATGTGACACCTAACATTGCCAGTTCTGCACAACCCACTATCGACGAGTTTGAGCAAATTGCAGAGCAGGGGGTTCAAGTCATCATCAATCTGGCGATGCCTGATTCTACGTCAGCTATTGAAAATGAAGGCAGTATCGTCACCAGTCTAGGTATGACGTATATCCACATACCTGTGCCATTTGACGACCCCGGTCAGACTCATTTAGAGCAGTTTCTTAATATTATGAAAGCATTTTCAGCGCATAAAATCTGGGTTCACTGTGCCATGAACTACCGTGCATCTGCTTTTTTATATCTTTATCTTCGTATTGTTGAAGAGAAACCTGTTTTTGAAGCAAAACGTGCTTTATTAACTGAGTGGTTACCCAACGAAACATGGGCCACTTTTATCAAAGATTCAGAATCACTGTTATTGCCAGAGTGAAAAAAGCTCCGAACTAAAAGTCCGGAGCTGCTTGTTTATAAGTTTAAATCACTCAAACTCGGGTGATCATCAGGACGTCTGCCTAATGCCCAATGAAATAAA
>NZ_DIAC01000097.1:31033-31655 GCF_002414625.1 Methylophaga sp. UBA5088
CAATGAAATAAACGATCGGATTCTTTAATCGGCAAGTCATTGATACAAGCAAAGCGACGTTGCATCAGACCTTGCTCATTAAATTCCCAGTTTTCGTTACCATATGAACGAAACCAGTTGCCACTATCATCATGCCATTCGTATGCAAATCGCACAGCTATGCGATTTTGTTCAAATGCCCACAGCTCTTTTATTAGACGGTAATCGAGTTCTCTTGCCCATTTCTTTTGCAAAAAGTCTTTGACTTGTTCGCGACCACGAGGAAATTCAGCACGGTTACGCCAGATAGTATCTTCGGTATACACCTGTGCCACACGATCCGGGTCACGGCTGTTCCAGGCATCTTCAGCCATACGCACTTTTTGTGTAGCCGAGGCTTCATCAAATGGCGGAAGAGGGGGCTTAATATCGGTTGTCATAGTGTTGTTCTCCAAAATAGATTTATAAATGAATGCCTGGCATGGATATATAGTTTGGTAAAGCTTCAAACCGTGTCAGCCACGCAGTGATGTTCTGATAGGGACTAAGATCGACCTGGCCTTCATGTGCTAAAGCCAGATAGGGATACATAGCGATATCTGCAAGACTCAGTCTGTCGACGATTAGCCATTGTTTATAAGCT
>NZ_DIAC01000097.1:31733-34840 GCF_002414625.1 Methylophaga sp. UBA5088
CTAGCCATTGTTTATCAGCTAAGTGACGGTCAATGATGTTCAGCAGTTTTGTCGTTGTATCTGTAGCGTGTTTAAGGTCGATAGGTCGGCCCATTTTATGATGCAGACGTAATCTGGCCGGGCCATTTTGTAGCTCATTGGCTGCTGTCGATAACCATGATGTGATATTAGCTAACTCAGCAGGATCATCCGACCAAAACCTGTCTTCACCATATTTTTTAGCTAAATACACCAAAATAGCCTGGCTATCACGAATGACAATACCTTGATCATCAATCACCGGTGCCTGACCAAATGGATTTAACTTCAAGAAGTCGTCACTTAACTGTTCAGATGTGCCTAAATCCAAATCATAGGTCTGATAATTCAAGCCTAATAAAGATAACATCAGCCGTACTTTATGGCAGTTACCCGATAATGCAATATTGTATAAAATCATTAGTTTTGTCGCTCTTTTAAAAGGCAAATAAAATAGCTTTTTCAAACAATTACACGCTAATCATCAACTAAAAACTGTGCAAACTCATCCTGAGTATAACGAGGTGTAATGTACTTCGGACAGTTCCAGTCCATCGCGTCAATGGTGATGACAATGCCACGCTCAACAGGTGCTCTGAACTCAGCGAGTTCAAGTTGTGCCATAAAGCCAGCGTATTCGGCTTCTTGAATCACTTCAGCATGACCCCAGATTTTCAGGCGGCGAGTTTGAGCATAATCCATCAAAAACAGACAGACTTTACTATTACCCTGAATATTGCCTGCAGTGAGGTACTGTCGATTACCACGAAAGTCAGCAAAACCAATCTGTTTATCACTCAGTACCTTGAGAAAACCTTTGGGTCCACCTCGATGCTGAATATACGGCCAGCCATCATCATTACTTGTGGCAATATAAAAACTATCCCGTTGTTTGATGAATTGCTCTGTTCGCTTATCAATACACACATCATCGGTATCACCTTGCTCGAATACCTGATACGTTTCCCGGCTACCCATTTCAGACTGTAACTGTTTTACATTGTCTGTAAACGCGATTTTTGCAAATGCTCTGGCCATAACACCTCCTCAGAATAGTTGCCCGATCGGCAAAAGACCGGGCAATATCCGTTAAGCCGCCTGATTCAGTTCAACTTTCGGGAAGTCGATATCTACCCGACTGGCCTTACTCAGAATATTGGTTAATAAATTCATGCCCGTGTGGGTAATGACTTCAACAATATCGGCATCAGTGAAACCAGCATCACGCATTTCCTGCACTTCGGCATTGGTCACTTCGCCTGTGTGTTCAGCTAATGTCCGTGCAAACTTCACAGCAACAGCGGCTTTGGCATCCTGACTGTCGCCCTGGCGATTGGCATTGATTTCATCGGTATTTAAACCAGTTTTACGTCCAATAGCGGTGTGAGCTGATAAGCAATAGCCACATTCATTTTTCTGAGCCAGCGTCAGCGCAATTCGTTCACGTGTGGCGGCGTCCAAAGAGCCATTACCAGCAATATGATGAAAACCCAGGAACGCTTTTAAGGCATCCGGTGAGTTAGCAAAGACCCGAAGGAAGTTTGGCACAATGCCCAGTGATGATTGGATAGCAGCAAATAATTCAGCTTGTTCATTGTTGGCAATATCATCAGTGATGGTTTTGATTCTGCTCATGTTTGTTCTCCTGTTATCAGTAAATAATGCTGTTGTGTTTCCAGCGAGAACATTATTCGCTATTATCAGAAATATAATAATCAGCCAAATGATTAATTAACTATTGCATAAAGTGGAATAATGAATGGACCGACTACATTTAATGACTGTCTTCGTGGCCGTGGTTGAGAATGAAGGCTTTGCCAGTGCTGCACGTAAACTCAGACTTAGTCCTCCAGCCGTTAGTCGCGCCGTTTCAGAACTGGAAACACGTCTCGGTGTGAAGCTATTACACAGAACAACCCGCCACCTGCAAATCACCGATGCAGGCCAGCGTTACTACAAAGATACCAAGCAGATTGTCGCTCTATCTGAAGAAGCAGATGATGCCGTCAGAGGCAGAAATGCTACGCCGAGAGGAATGGTCAGAATTACCGCCTCAGTATTATTCGGGCGGCTATATGTGATGGATGGCATTATCAGCTATTTAAAAAACTATCCTGACATGCAGGTGGATGCTTTATTCGTTGATCGTGTCGTCAATATGCTGGAAGAGGGTGTCGATGTCGCAATTCGAATTGGTGAGTTACAGGATTCATCCTATAAAGCCATCAAAGTCGGGGCTATTCGTCGTGTTCTCTGTGCGTCAACGGCATATCTGAAAGAATATGGCTATCCAAAAAAACCAGAAGATTTATCCAATCACAAAATCATTCTGGCCAGAGGACTCAGCCCCAGTAATGAGCTTAAGTTTATTGATAAAGGCAAAGCAAGCAGTGTCAGGGTTGACCCATTCTTAGCTGTCAGCGATAACTTCTCGGCAGAAAAAGCTGTATTAGCGGATATGGGGATATCACGCTTCCTGTCTTATCAGGTGGCAGAGAGCCTGGAGAGTGGGGCATTAAAAATCATTTTGAGTGATTACGAGCATCCACCCGTGCCCGTGCATGTGGTGCATAGAGAGGGTCGCTATTCTTCAGCCAGAACAAAATCCATGATTGACTGGATGGTAGAGCACCTACGTTCACAAACATCATTGAACTAAAACAAAAGGAGGCAGTGACTCATTGTCACTCACCTCCTGATGCCGGTTGAATATTAGTGACTGTTAAAAACAAATCTATCCACGGCTATTTTTCCAGGGCCCCATAGTATTAAAGCAAACAGCAACCCACCCCAGATAATATGTAGTAATAACGCTGCCGGTGGCATGTCTGCGAGGCTAAAAACTGCCACAATATTAAAGATAAACAAGCCGATAGCGGCGACCGGAGTGATTAAGCCCATGAGCAGCAACACGGGTAAAGCAATCTCTGTGGCCGTGCCAAGATAAGCCGCAATATCATGTCTTAAAAAAGGCACCATATATTCATATTCAAATAAAAACAGGGTCGACTCCCAGTCTTTTAATTTGTTAAAACCAGCAAAGAAAAAGACAGAAAACAAGTAAAACCTGACGCCCAGTAACGTTAAAG
>NZ_DIAC01000097.1:34921-36088 GCF_002414625.1 Methylophaga sp. UBA5088
AACGTTAAAGATTCAAGTACCGAACGTGCTTTTGTCAGATGTCCCAGATATGGGACGTGTAAATGAAGATAAGTCATCGTATTTCTCCTGATAGAAACCAGTGACAAGTCCTTCACTGGTGGATTGTTGTAACCACGTTTCAAAATCAAATTGAGGATTAACCTGGTCCAGTGCATCAGATATACCGTGACCAGAAAGCGTCAGCTTGATCCAATCAAGCTCTGTCTCATCCAGTTCACGAACATTGGCTTTCCAATGTGGCCGCCAAACCAGAGCATGTTGACCTGCACCGTCTGTGAGTTTGTTTTTTGCCTGCTGAAGAAAGGATTGGCGTTGATTTTCATCTCGGGAGTGATGTGCCAGCCAGATATCCACAACAGGATAGCTGGATTCAAGTAGCGTCACACCAGCACAATATTGCAGTTTAAGACTTGCCAATTCCGTCTCTGAGGCAATCTCAAATCCCATGACATTCTCGATATCACTGGCTCGTTCAGCGTGATGGCAAAGCCAATCCAGCCGGGCACAATCAGCAATAAAAGCATAATCACCCAGGCTAGCTTGCTGCTCTAACCAGTCAGGAAATGTTTTGCCCCATACACCCCAGTCACCTTCCTCTAACATTTCATACTGGATAAAATCTTTAATCAGCGAGTTAAAGACGTCCTCACCAAGCAATGGCACAACGGTTGGGTAGGTAATAGCTAAGGCTCTGTTAGCATTCATTAGCAGATTATTTCTGTAAATAGACAGTACCTCAGAGCCAAAAGATGACTCACCCTGATGCCAAAGGGCCTGTAATAGGTCTGACTGATAATTAGCCATGACCTGACACCTGATTGGCATAATCTTTAGCCATGGCGGCTTGAGTGGTGAGCTCAGACCAGTCAGGCAACTTGGTATCCCATTCAATTAAGGTGGGCACCTTACCAAAACGTTTGATGGCTGCTGAAAATGCTCTCCAACATTCATCACTCACGGGTCCACTATGATCATCAATCCACATCTCAGCTGAGGGCTCAGCTATTCCGGCTAAATGGATTTCACCGACAACGCCAGTATCTAACTCAGATATGAATTCTAAAGCGGCCTCTAAAGGTGACGGGGACTGCTGATTGACAGCGTTTACTTGAATGTTATGAACATCCAGCAACATCGCACAGCCGG
>NZ_DIAC01000097.1:36208-38029 GCF_002414625.1 Methylophaga sp. UBA5088
TGATTGACAAAGTAAATTGAAAAACTCTGTTTCGGGTATGACAGAGCCTGAGATAGGTAAATACGATGAAATATTTTCAATCAATAGTTGCTGACCAAAAATATCCTGCACGCGTCGAATGTTACGACACATGACGTTCAACGTTTCTTTATCAAACCGGATCGGAAGCAAATCACCAGCATGAACGGTATGGCCAGCCTCATTCGACCAGCTAAAACAAGCGTGATCAGATACTAAAAAGGGTGAATAACGTTCAATCAACCGCCGCATCTTTTGGATATGGGCAAGTGGTGGGGGAGTTAAAGACCCCAAACCGAGCGAAGTCCCATGAAAGCTTAGCTTATAATTCTCAGCAATCATCTCCAGGATGACATGTGACACACCACCATCAGCAAAAAAATTCTCAGTATGCACTTCAACGAAATCTACGGAGGCTGATTGCAAAGCCGCTTCGTAATGTTTGGAGCGAAGCCCCACACCCACTTGC
This sequence comes from Methylophaga sp. UBA5088, assembly GCF_002414625.1. Lineage (NCBI taxonomy): Bacteria > Pseudomonadati > Pseudomonadota > Gammaproteobacteria > Thiotrichales > Piscirickettsiaceae > Methylophaga > Methylophaga sp. UBA5088. Next base: position 36,696 of record NZ_DIAC01000097.1, read on the forward strand.
ATCATCTCAGCCTCCATAGGTTCGCACATGGTCATTAGTTAGTGAGAAGCTTTTTCGCTTCATCTTTGGATAAGCCACCAAGGTCAGTACACGTACCGGCGGGTACTAATTTCCACTCACCCGGATCATTATCCTTTTTAGACTGGGCTGCACATGAATGCGTACCCGCCAGATTGGCACAATCGTTTTGACCTGCTTTCGCTACGCCGTAGCATTTCTCTTTACTGGCAGCATAAGCATTAATCGGGGCTGTCACGCCAAGGGAAACAGTCGCAGCAATGGCGGCTGCAATAATTGCGTTATTTTTCATATCATCATTCCTAATATATAAGTATTAAGCTTCGATAGTGTGGTTAATCCACGTATGTACGTTTTCAACCGGCTGTGAACCCACGAGTGAATCAACCTCTTGGCCGTTTTTAAGCATGACCAGTGTTGGCACAGACCGCACACGAAAGGTCTCACGCACGTTCGGCATATCATCCACATCCACTTCAGCCACGCTGATATCACTACGTGATGACGAAACTGACTCAATAATCGGGGTATAGATTTGGCAAGGGTTGCACCATGAGGCTGAGATTTTCAGTAATAAATACTCATGACGTTGTTTCTCAGCTTCTAGTGCTTCTTGTGATCTGATTCGTTGCATTTTTACACTCCTCAATAAAAAGCCCTGACTCACCCTATTGAGTTAAGCCAGGGCTTATGCACTAGAACGTTTCAAGTGTTTTATCACTGAAGGTTTTGATAGTCGGCCAGGTGTCATTGGCGTTAGTAATGTAGCCTGGAATATCTTCAACCCAGATTTTTTGCACATCTTTGTTCAGGTTCAGATAAAGCTTGCCATCCACCACTCGCCAAGCCATTGGGTCAGTATCAAACTTTCTACCTTTGGTGACACCGAAGGCACAAAAGCCACCATACTGAGGGGCATATTTGCTTGGATTAGCACGGAATAAATCACGGTTCTGTTCACTGCTAAAGTGATAGATCGCATTTTTATATGTCGCTGTATATTCACTAGTGCCTTTAGTCGGTGCTGATTGTGTGAAATAAGCCACCGGGTCATAACCTTGAATAGCCAGGTCATTGGCATTGGCATTCATATCAATATCAGCTGCGAATGTCGCTGCTGAGAGGCTAAGAGCAACCGCTGCTGAGGTACTTAATAAAATGTGTTTTAACATTGTTAACATCTCCATATAGGTGTTTGTATTAATTACAGTTTTGATTCTATAAACATTAAGTCACTGACGATTTTCGAATCAGTGGAGACATTATTTCTCATTCGGTTTTATAAAATAATAGGTCGAATGATTAAAAAACTATTA
>NZ_DIAC01000097.1:38105-39666 GCF_002414625.1 Methylophaga sp. UBA5088
AAAACTATTACGCAAAATGAAACAATCAGGCAGTGCACTCACTCAGTAGCAACAGGCGACATCAAGCGTGATGTTGTCTACAAAAACAAGCCACGTTGATTTATAGATAACGATGAATAGTGATACTTTATGTAAATAGTCATAATTCGAAACGAAGATAAAACGTTTCTCACGTCACTCTGTATCAACCGGACTTATTGATAAACATGTCATTCAAAAGTAAACAACAACGATCTTTATTCAGCACAAAAAAGCAGAGAAGGGGTAAATGGCGTTGGCTATTGTTATTACTTTTGATATCAATTTGTGTCGCCGTCTATCACGTTTATAAGCCATTGCCTCCGGGCGTTGATTTCTCAGGGCCACAACGGATGACGAGTGACGTGCAGTTTCTGGCAGACAGAACCTTTACTGTCGGAGGTGAACGTCAAACACACCAGCAGATTTTCGATGCCGTATTCAATATGATTGCCAATGCTCGCCACCTGGTGCTGGTTGATATGTTTTTGTTTAACGACTATCAAGGCAAAGGTTCGGAACAGCATCGGGCACTTTCAGATGAACTCACCCAAGCCTTAATTACACAAAAACAACGTTATCCTGACCTGGAAATACAGCTTATTTCCGATCCCCTTAATAGTCTTTATGGCGGACTGCCTTCTACACATTTCACTCAACTTAAAGCGGCTGGCATACCTGTCACACAAACAAAGCTGACCAAACTACGTGATAGCAACCCGACTTATTCTGGTTTTTGGCGTTTATTTGTTCAGCCATTTGGCAATAGCGAAAGTGGCTGGCTGCCGAATCCCTTTGGTGAAGGAGAAGTTTCCGCAAGAAGTTATCTCAACCTAATGAATTTCAAAGCAAATCATCGAAAGCTGATCATTGCAGATAATGGAGAAGAACTAACCGCATTAGTCACCTCAGCTAATCCACATGATGGCAGCAGCGCTCACGACAATGTCGCCTTACGTTTTAATGGCCCAGCTGCATGGGATTTACTGGAGAGTGAAAAAGCGGTGCTGGCCATGTCGGGCAAGGCTTTGCCTAAAGTGAAACTAGAGCAACCTTCTAATATTACAAAAACGAATCTTACCGTTCAGGTCGTCACTGAACAGGCTGTAGAAAAAGCTGCATTAGCCATGATTAATCAAGCCAAAGCAGGCGATAAACTGGATATGGCAATGTTCTATTTATCCGATCGCGAGATTATCGACGCTCTCAAATCAGCAAAAAAACGAGGCGTAATATTAAGAGTCTTACTGGACCCGAACAAAGACGCGTTCGGCAGAGAAAAGAATGGCATACCCAATCGTCCGGTTGCTTATGAATTAACACAAGCCGGAATCACCGTTCGCTGGTGCGATACCCACGGCGAACAATGTCATGCTAAATGGCTGATGCATCGCGGAGCAGACAAAACAACTATGCTGCTTGGTTCAACCAACTTCACCCGACGTAATCTGCATAACCTCAACCTTGAAACAAGTGTCGTTCTAACCGGCCCAGCCAACGCAGTAGCTTTTCGACTAGGCCAAAGCTGGTTTGATGAATCCTG
>NZ_DIAC01000097.1:39728-46025 GCF_002414625.1 Methylophaga sp. UBA5088
GAATCCTGGTACAACCTCTATGGCCGACATTACAGTGTCGACTATGAAAACTATGCGGATGAAAGACTTTGGCCCAGATTGTTATATCGGACAATGGAAGCTACTGGGTTAAGTACGTTTTAGCTAAATGCAAAGAAGGGATAATTTAAAGGTGGGGTATGCCCATATCCAGAGTGCCACACCCAAGCTGGGCATGACACTCTGGTAGGCAATGATTTACTGAGCTTGCGGTTCTTCTAGATAACGGAAGAAATCAGAGTCAGCTTTGAGCATGAGCGTACTGTTCTGACCTAAAGCTCGGTAGCTTTCCAGCGTACGGAAGAAAGAATAGAACTCAGCGTCGGCACCGAAGGCATCACCATAGATTTGGGTTGCTTTGGCATCGGCTTCACCGCGAATTTTCTCGGCGTCACGTGCTGCTTCAGAGCGAATACGACGAAGATCGCGTTCCATATTACCAAGGATTTCCTGGCTACGGCCACGACCTTCAGAACGGAAACGTTCAGCAATAGACTGACGTTCTGCAATCATGCGACTTTCTACCTGACGACGAACAGATTCAATGTAATTAACCCGTTTAATACGTACATCATCTAGCTCAATACCGAGGGCTGGCATAGAGTCACGAGCTCGTTTGAGAATACCAGCTTCTAGCAGTTCACGACCTAGTTTAGGTTGTTTTTCCAGGTTGACGTCACTGCGTTCTGCCAAGGCCGGATCATCCAGCTCTTCAACATTGACCTCCCAGTCTTTCGAACGAACAATTTCTTCCAATTCGGTAGAGGAGACCATGTCTCTGACCACAGAGTCGATAATGTCGTCGAGACGGGTGCGCGCACCGGCTTCATCACGAACACTAGTCAAAAAGAGTAGGGGATCAGTAATTCTCCAGCGAGCAGTGGTATCGACAAGAATAAACTCACGACCCAACGTTGGAATCTGTGTGACATCTCCATCCCAGACCAAAAGGCGTTTGTCGAAGTAACGTACATTCTGCCAAGGCAGTTTGAACTTAAGACCGGGCTCATTAATGACGTCACCAATCGGTTCACCGAACTGGACCACAATGGCTTGTTCGGCTTCATCTACAGTGTAAAGCGTGAGGTTACCAATGATGATGACCAAAACGGCGACTAAAGCGAGTAAAGACGTTTTCATTTGTCACCTCCAGTGGCGTTACGGTTGACGTCGAGTAATGGGAGGGGAGACATCTGGCCATCTTGAACAACCAAAATTTGCCCGATATCTGGCAACATTTCATTTAAGGTTTCCAGATACAGACGTGAGCGTGTCACGACCGGCGCTTGTTGATATTCATGCAGAACAGCGCTAAAACGGGCGCTTTCACCCACGGCACGGTTTACTCGTTCTGTGGCGTAACCTTCAGCTTCTGCGACAGTACGAAGGGCAGCACCTTCCGCATTTGGGATTTCCTGATTCACTCGTTTTTGAGCTTCATTAATCATTCGCTCACGTTCTTGGCGAGCTTCATTCACTTCATTAAAAGCAGGTTGAACGGCACGAGGCGGCACCACATCCTGCATTTCAACGGTGCTGATACGAATTCCTGCATCATATTGGTCGAGTATTTCCTGAATCTCATCACCCGCTTTTTGTTGAATCTCCACCCGGCCAATAGTCAGTACTTCAGAACCCAGCATATTACCAACGATACGACGCATCACTGACTCAGAAATATCGCGAAGGGTACGTGTCGGTTCACGCATTTGATATAGAAACTTAATAGGGTCTTGAATGCGATATTGAACCACCCATTCAACATCGATCATATTCAGATCGCCGGTGAGCATTAAGGACTCATCTTCAAATTGTGCGGCACTGTACGTTGAACGTTCTCCCTGACGGGTTTTCAACGTGCTAAAACCAAACTCTTGTTTTAATACGCGTTCGGTAGCGACCAGTTGTATCTTGTCAATGCCAAAAGGAATTTTGAAATGAAGACCAGGATCAGTAATACCCGTAACGGAACCGAAGCGTTTTACCACAGCGCGTTGCTCTGGTTGCACCGTGTAAAAAGACGTCATGGCGCCCCAAACCAGCAAAACAACCAGGATAATGGCAATAACACCACCACCAAAATTGCCACGTGAACGGCCACGGCCGCGACCACCGCCAGTCAACTTTTTCATTAATTCAAACAGGTCTGGCGGGCCATCAGGCTCTCGACCATTACCTTTTACGGATTGGATCATTTTTCTCTCTCCTTTGTATACGAGAGGCCAGTCTACTATTAAGGAGCGGCTATGTACGGAAACTGGTCAAATCAATTTTTTGAGTTTGGATATTTAGGTAAATATAGGCAGCTACTCAAATTTGATAAAAGGCAGATATTCTTGTCAGCTCTGGTTTAATAATGGAAAATCATTCTCCTTCATAAATCATTCTAAGAAGTTGCTACATGCTCACCGGTGAAATCAAAAGCCAAGTTGATAAAATATGGGAAACATTCTGGACAGGCGTGATAAGTAACCCGCTCACGGTCATCGAACAATTCACCTATCTCTTATTCATTCGTCGTCTGGATGAAATTGAACAACTTGAAGAAAAGAAAACCAGCGTTGCCGGCAAACGAACTCATAAAGCATTTTACGGGCCCAATCATCAATGCTTTCGCTGGCATAGCTTTCGTGAGCTAGAACCGCAAACCATGTTCAATTTATTTACTCAGCCACAGCCAGAAGCAGATGGTTTAACGCTATTTGAGCATATGAAACAACTGGGTGATCAAGCAGGCGTATTTGCTCAGTATATGAAAGGTGCGACGTTTATGATCCCCACGCCAAAGGTGCTGGATCAAGTTGTGCAAATGATTAACAGTATCCAAATGGCCGATCGTGATACCAAGGGTGATCTCTACGAATACTTATTATCGAAAATCGCCACAGCTGGCACTAATGGTCAATTTCGTACACCACGCCATATCATTAAAATGATCGTGGAAATGATGGAACCTAATCGTGAAGACACGATTTGCGATCCAGCCTGTGGCACAGCAGGCTTTTTAGTGGCTTCAGGCGAATATATTTACCATCATCATCCTGACTGGTTACATGACCAAACTTTCCGTGAACATTTCAATAGCGATATGTTCACCGGTATTGAGTTTGATAGCACCATGCTACGCATAGCGGCAATGAACTTACAGCTCCATGCTGTTGAACGCCCGAATCTCATTGGTCAGGATGCTTTAGGTGAAGCCAATGCGGCCAGCCGAGATCAATACAGTCTGATTTTAGCCAACCCACCGTTTAAAGGCTCTTTAGATTACGACGGCGTGGAAAGTTCATTACTCAAAACCGTGAAAACCAAAAAAACTGAGTTGCTGTTTATTGCCTTGATGCTACGTATGCTCAAAATCGGTGGTCGCTGTGCTGTGATTATTCCCGATGGCGTGTTATTTGGTTCATCCAATGCTCACAAACAATTACGCGAAACTCTGGTTGAAAAGCAACGCCTTGAAGCCATTATTTCAATGCCCAGCGGTGTGTTTAAACCATACGCAGGTGTAAGTACCGCTGTAGTGATCTTTACCAAAACTAATAACGGCGGCACAGACAATGTCTGGTTCTATGATATGCAAGCTGATGGTTATTCACTGGATGATAAACGTAGCCCAATTAAAAACAATGATATTGATGATATCGTCCAGCGCTTTAAACAGCGTCATAAAGATGTTAATCGTCAACGCACCGACCAGAGTTTTATGGTGCCGTTTGATGAAATCAAACAAAACGATTGGGATTTAAGTATCAACCGCTATAAAGAAGTGGTGTATGAACAAGTGGAATATGATTCACCGGCAAAAATTATTGCTGAGATAGAACAACTAGATAACGAGCGTGGGCAAGCATTGCAGATCTTGAAGGAGTTGTTAGGGTGAACTCGGTGCTGACAACAAATCAATACAAAAAAGTTGCTATAGGTGATTGTTGTGAAATTATCAGTGGCTCCACACCATCAAGAAATAAAGTCGAGTACTGGGATGGTGAAATAAATTGGTTTACACCAAAAGATCTAAGCCGAATAAAATCAAAATATATTTCAGAAGCACCTGAAAAAATAACTGCTTTAGGCCTTAAAAGTTGCTCAACAACGCCGTTACCAAAAAATTCATTATTACTCAGTTCAAGAGCACCGATTGGCCACATAGCCATCACCACAATTGAAGCGTGCACTAACCAAGGGTTTAAATCATTAATACCAAATAAAAACCTAGATGTTGAATATTTGTACTACGCAATAAAAAACATCATTCCCCAACTCAAAGATTTAGGGAATGGTGCAACATTCAAAGAGATCTCAAAATCTACGCTCAGTAAAGTTCAAATCCCAATCCCTCCTCTGGCAGAACAAAAGCAGATTGCCGCTATTTTGGATGCGGCGGATAAGCTCAGACAAAAAGACCAGCAACTGGTTGAGCATTACACTTCACTTAGCCAATCGCTGTTTTTGGATATGTTTGGTGATCCTGTCACTAACCCAAAGAAATGGAATACTAAGTATTTTTCAGATGTGTTTAGTACTAAAACAGGAAAACTGGACAGTAACGCAGCAACAGACATAGGTATATATCCATTCTTTACCTGTGCTAAACAACCACTCAAAATTGATTCGTATACATATGATGAAGAAGCTTTGCTTTTAGCAGGGAATAATGCCGCGGGTATTTTTGATGTTAAGTACTACAACGGAAAATTTGATGCGTATCAAAGGACATATATCCTTACAATCAAAGGAAATGAATTAACTTATTCATTTATGAAGGTTGCGTTAGAAAAAAAATTGGCTGATTTAGAAAGATTATCAATTGGTTCAAGCACGCAATACTTGACTATACAGATTCTTAAACGTTTAGAGTTTAGTGTCCCGCCAATACAACTCCAAAACCAATTCGCCGAACGCATCGCCATTATCGAACAACAAAAACAACAAGCGCAGATGAATTTAGAAAAATCTGAAATGCTATTTAACAGTCTGTTACAACGCGCTTTTACTGGCGAATTAACGGCAAATAAGGCAGCATAGGCTTATATATCATGAACAGGGACTAGGTGAGTGAGCAATTTTCAGTTTTTACAACGCGACTTTCCGGCTTTATATGCCGATGCCGTTGAAGCTGAACATTTCACTTTTTCATCGCCTAAAGCCTCAGCTATTTTTTGTCGCTCCAGCTTGGAAAATGCCATAAATTGGCTGTATGACCATGAACGGACTTTAAGCCGTCCCTGGCGTGCTGACTTAAGCACATTAATGCATGAGCATGGTTTTAAATCTTTATTTAACAATACTTTATTCAATGAACTTAATCTGATTCGCAAAACAGGTAATCTCGCTGCACACGGCAAGTCTGTCAGTCAACAGGATGCTTTAGCCTCACTGAAATACCTGTTTCGCTTTATGCGTCATCTAGCTATTTATTATGGTAAATCTGTCCCTGATACTCAGATATTTAATGAAGCATTAATTCCCCGAGCGGATGCTGATACTGTTCAACCACCCAGCATTGAGACTACCCTGGCTGAAGTTGACACAAAGAATCAGTCAAAGCGTGAAAATGAACAACAAATACGTGACAAAGCACAGCATAATCCAGCCATTAAACAAGCTATTGAACAGGAGCAGCAGCAATTAGCTGAACGCAAAGTCTCACGCGAACAATCCGTTGATATCAGCACAGCCGTACCATTGTTGGTATCTGAAGCAGAAACTCGTCGTCGATACATCGACTTATCACTGAAAGAAGCAGGTTGGGATAATCTGCAAGATGGTTATCACTTGGAATATGAAGTTACTGGTATGCCAGCCAGTACCAATAAATCAGGCATAGGTTATATAGATTATGTGCTTTGGGGTGACGATGGTTTACCGCTGGCTGTCGTTGAAGCCAAAAAGACAATGTATGATGCCAGGAAAGGCAAACACCAAGCTGAGTTATATGCGAATTGTTTAGAAAAGATGAAAGGGCAACGGCCCATTATTTTTTATAGTAATGGCTTTGAGACTTATCTTTGGGATGACACCTTTTACCCTGAACGTGAAGTTCAAGGCTTTTATACGAAAGACGAACTGCAATTATTAATTGAGCGTCGGCAAACCCGAAAAGACTTACGTTTATTCAAACCTAATGAAGCTATTGTTGGCCGACCGTACCAACTTGAAGCGATTACCCGTGTTGCTGAGAATACGGTAAAAGAGAATAGTCAAGGTGAACTCAAAGGCAGGGCAAGACAAAGCTTGTTAGTCATGGCAACAGGTAGTGGCAAAACCCGAACAGCC
>NZ_DIAC01000097.1:46171-46342 GCF_002414625.1 Methylophaga sp. UBA5088
AAACCCGAACAGCCGCGGCCTTCGTCGATATGTTGACTAAGTGTAACTGGGCCAAACGGGTTTTGTTTTTAGCCGATCGTAATGCGCTTGTTACACAGGCTAAGAAAGCCTTTAATATCCATCTGCCACATTTAACCGCTATTGATCTCACCAAAGAAAAAGAAGATAAAA
>NZ_DIAC01000097.1:46519-46800 GCF_002414625.1 Methylophaga sp. UBA5088
ACCAAAGAAAAAGAAGATAAAAGCACTCGCTTAGTTTTTTCGACTTACCCCACCATCATGAATCGAATTGATGGACTGCGAGATACGGATAACCGTTTTTACGGTGTGGGACATTTTGACCTGATTATTGTCGATGAAGCTCACCGTTCGGTGTATCAGAAATACAAGTCTATTTTTGCTTACTTTGATGCCTTGTTGATTGGTTTAACCGCGACACCAAAAGCCGAAGTTGACCATAATACCTATGGTTTATTTGGCATTGAAGACAATAACCCCACCTT
>NZ_DIAC01000097.1:46976-49492 GCF_002414625.1 Methylophaga sp. UBA5088
TCACTACAATCAATTATCAGCTGCTGAAAAAGCAGAATATGAAGAGAAGTTTGGTGACCCAACTCAAGGTGAAGCACCCGACGAGATTGAAAGTGCAGCATTAAATAAATGGTTGTTTAACACAGACACCGTGGATAAGGTGCTGGATCATTTAATGACGTCAGGTATCAAAGTGCAGGGCGGTGATAGATTAGGTAAAAGTATTATTTTTGCTAAAAGCCATGCTCATGCCGTATTTATCGAAGAACGGTTTAATAAAAACTACCCTGAATATTCAGGTAAATTTTTACGTGTTATTGATAACTATGAGAGTAAAGCCCAAAGTCTGCTGGAAACGTTCGCTGATGAGTACGAAGAACATGATCCACAGATTGCTGTTTCAGTCGATATGATGGACACCGGTGTTGACGCTCCTCGTGTGGTTAATCTGGTGTTTTTTAAACCCGTAAAATCAGCTACTAAATTCTGGCAAATGATTGGACGAGGGACGCGATTATGTCCCGATTTATTTGGTCCAGGTGTCGATAAGACCAAGTTTCTTATTTTTGATTACTGTCAGAACTTTGAGTTTTTCGATACCACGCCTGATGGTGAGCAAGGCAAGATTATTAAAAGCCTGATTCAACAAGTGTTTGAAGCGAAATTAGAAGTTGCCATGCTTATTCGTGATGATATTTCACGTACTGAAGAGCAGGGGACATTAGCTGAAAGTTATATCCAAGAATTACATCAAGCCATTTCAAGTTTAGATAGAAACCGTTTTGTTGTAAAAGCAAAACTTCGTCACGTCGTTGAGTTCAGTGATGAGCATCGATGGCAGAATTTATCTAAAGGTGATTTATTAGATATCAATACCGAGCTTGCCAGCTTAGTATTAGCAGAAAAAAATGATGATGAATTTGCACGTCGATTCGATATTCTGCTGCTGAACTTCCAGATAGCAGTATTAACTGGCTCACATAGTCTGGATCGCTTTATTAATCGTATTACTGGCAGTGCAAACGCGTTATTGAAAAAGCAAAATATACCTGCCGTGGCGCAACAAAAAGCGTTATTAATGGATTTGCAGACAGATGTGTTTTGGCAAAACATCAATGTTAATCGCTTAGATCATATTCGTTTAGCTTTACGTGACTTGATGAAGTATCTCGATAAAGATCAACAAAAAGTCGTGATGACCACATTTGAAGATACGCTCGATCACAGTGCTATTGTGGTACACGAACCTATCGGAACCTACGTCGCATTACAAAGTTACAAAGACCGCGTTGAATCTTATGTAAGAAATCACAGTGATCATTTAGTGATTCAAAAACTCAAAACCAATAAGTCAATTACCGAAGCGGAAATACATCTCTTAGAAAGCATTTTGTTTGAAGATGAATCCCTCGGTACAAAACAAGACTACATAGATACTTATGGTGATAAACCACTAGGCGTGTTCATCCGAAATATCGTTGGTTTGGATATGGCCGCTGCACAAGCGCATTTTGCAGATTTTATACAGGCAGGGAATTTACGTGCAGATCAAATCACGTTTATCAACAACATCATCAGCTACTTGAATAAAAATGGGGTGATTGATAAATCACTATTATTTGAACCGCCATTTACCTATCTGCACGACCAAGGATTATTTGGTGTATTTGATGATGCTACGGCAAGTAAAGTGATTAAGTTGATTGACCGTGTGAATGACAACGCCTTAGTCGCTGCTAGTTAATATGATTGATTACTTATTTAAGATCAAAAGCTTATTTCAATTTGGTGAATGGTTAGAAGATAAACGCTTTGCCAAACGAGGAGGACTGCGCGCTACGGCAAAAAGGGTGCTTCATGTCTTTGATAAACATGATATTCCTGTCACCAGGATTCCGCAGATATTTCCCCAATTTAATTTGCAATTCAGTGACTTTGATAGTCTGGATAGTTTAGTGAAAAAACTAAACACAGAGCTTCTTGAAACTATCTCAAAACATTTTTTCATTAACTACGATTGGTTAGAAACCGGCGAGGGACCAATTCAGCAGATCTTTGAAACTGGCTATGACTTTGAAGCAATATATGACTTTATTATTAATTATCAAGATAGTAATGATATTTCTCTAATTGCATATTTCGTTGCACAAAAAGGCATCAAATTTGTGCCAGCATACGATCATGGTTCATACGAGTATGTCGCTGTAATACTTGAAATAATCCATGGTGAAGGTGAAGAATTAGGTGTGAAATACAGCCGTTATTTACCTCTTTATATTGGATATTGGCATTACTATAAGACGAGGATGATGCTTAAATCTATCTCATTGCTATTGTTTCAAGCTCCGAAATCAATCCCTCAGAAAGGACTTTTTTGTAAGCATTTAAGTCATGAATATTTTGATAAGGAATTTTCTTCAACTCTAACAAACTCAAGCAATTGGGAATGGCATCCAGATGACTATATATTATGTAATGGCCGAAGTGCTAAAGAAAAAGATCCTAAGGATGCAAAAGGGGTCCTAGGGATTTTGCCT